>NZ_JAZBJZ010000026.1:0-49611 GCF_036349135.1 Tumidithrix elongata BACA0141 | reverse complement strand
CATCTCGCCTTCTAACTGTTTTGTTATTATCTATTATTTCCAAACAAGTCTAATGTTCTCAAACTGCCATGTTGTAGCCGACTTAAAAACAGCAATGGAACGAGCGGGGTTCACATTGGTTAAGTCTGAGGATATTTCGGCACATATTGCGCCAACCATCGATATTTGCGTGCATAACTTCCAGATTTTTGGTCTATCAACGATTCACTATCTAGCAAATCTAGTCCAGATCGCCGTTCCTCCAATATACGCATTGCTCAATCGTTTATTTGGCGATCGCTTCAAGAAACTCGTTGCTGAGGGTGAAGCCGCTTCATCGTTATTCAAGCAACATCTTTGCTACGAAATTCAACTTTGGCAATTAGCCGATCCCGCCTCGATACAAGTCTAATTCTGGGATAAGGGAATGCTAGGTCAGGGAAATTCTGAAGTTCAAATCGCAGACACCAATGCGTTTATCTATCAACCGCCAGCCCATGCGATCGCGGCAAAACGGATTTTGGTGAAACCCAATCTCGGCTATCCTGTCAAGCCACCCGTAACCGTAAGCATGCAGGTCTTGGATGCAGTTCTAAAAGGATTAAGGCTAGCCAGCCCCAAGGCTGAGATTCTGATCGTAGAGGGTGTATGTTCGCCCGTCAGCCTCTCTGAGATTGCTCGACACCATGGTTTAGATGAACTCCTCGATGAGGGAATGCAGTTGCTCGATGCTGACACCTTACCCCTCGCTGAATATGTGAATCGATCGCCCCAGCCCGTTCGATTTAAAAGCATGTTTGCCCCTGCTCTATTGCAAGAGGTTGACTGCCGCATTACGGTTGGTGCGCTCAAACGCACGCATCTCAAGGGCGAACCGCTGGTTTCCGCTTCTTTAAAAAATCTTTATGGGCTATTTCCCCGATCGCATTACAAAGCCAGAAGTGCACATTCGCGGGGACAATTGCATCGTCCTTCGGTTCCGCTAATTTTGCAGGATGTTTACTTTAGCATCGGCTATTTATTTGACGGTGCTGTTGTAGATGGCGATCTCAAATATTTCAGTCCTGATTGGAAACCTGACAAAGGCAGGGCGATCGCTTTTGGCAAAGTGTTTTGGGGTGAAGATCCAATTTCTGTAGACCGAGAAGCCTGTGCGGTTGGTGAGGAACCCATGCCTAGCTATTTGGATGCGATCTCACGATTGCGAAATTTGGCAGGAGGGACGCAGTAGACGAAATTTAGTGGAATCGCTCAGGCATTGCCCTTGGCGTCTTTATCCGAGTTCTTGTCGAAGCGGCGGATTACATAAGCGATCGCAAAGCTGCCATTCTCATGCTTTTCTAGGGCATCTGCCAGATCGAAAGTTCGTTGTGCTAATTCTGTCCCTAACTTTTCAATCACTGCCTGTCGTTCCTGTTCGAGTTGCACCTTCTCACGCATTTGTGCTTGCCATTGGCTCGAAAAAAGCTGAGGAATTTTTGTTGTTAAATCTAACTTTTCTAAAACTTCCCATTCGCCCTTGTCACACCAAATTCCACTGCAAACGGGACAACGCTCCAGATAAAAAGGTTGCTTGAGACTTATTTTCGTCCTTGCCAAGTAACTCCCACATTCTGGGCATAAACCCGCTTTTGCATCCGTTGCGGCAGGGGCAAAATTCAGCGATTCATCGAGAAACGCTGGTTCTGTCATGGGCGAATCCGCAGATTCTTGTCGAGCGATCAATTGTTGTGCCTGCCATTGTTCGTACTCGACGCATGGGATCCAATTGCCTTCACAGGTCGAACAATGACAAACAGATAGACCCTGACTGAGCTGACTTGCCACAAGTTGAACCTGTTTATCTTTAGGGCATCGCATCAAAGTTCTCCGTTTTCCCAAAAGTTTGACAAATTGACATGCTCCAAAACTGCGGATTCAAAATCAAGAATCTTTGCATGACATCATACAGGCGAAATTCAAAAATGAACTTTCTGAAGCTTCAAAAAATTAATTTCTGAGTACTCTATGCCTTAGCAAAAGATTTTGTCAAAACCTATCGAGCGATTTTTCAACTTCTAGCCCAGCTATAGCGGTCAGCATTCAGCTATTAGTTATTAGCTTTTCTAGAAGCCTTGCTACGCAAGGTAATTATCACAATAGACGTCCTAACGGTTGCCATAAATGATTTCAACCAAAATTAATTCAATTAGTTTCAGAAAGCTTTACCGAACCCTGTCGTCTGATTTGCCAACCTGTGTCAGTCCACTCTGCCACCGTGGAGGGGGATCCGCTTCCTGTTGCGATTTCAAGATTTTCTTCCTTACCTAGCCCATGCTCAAAGCGATCGCCTAAAACCAGTACTTCAGGAAAATAGTTAGAAATCTCTAACATCTTTCGCATCGGTGGTTGTCCGCTTTGATTAGCGCTCGTCGTTAATAAGGCTCCTGTTTGTTGTAACAGAGCCAGAGCGATCGGGTGCTCGGGGATGCGCACCCCAATTGTATCAAAGCCAGGATTTAGTTGACGACCTAGAAAATTTGCAGGCAAAACCAAGGTTAAAGCCCCTGGTAAGTATTGTTTCGCCACTTTACGCCAAAGCGGTAAGGCAGCATGTTCGGTATCGACAAACCTCAATAGCTCGTCCAGTCTCGCTGCCATTAAAATCAGTGGCTTGTCTTTGGGACGTTGCTTGAGCGCAAAAATCTCGTCGGTTCTGCTAGCGATCGCAGCTAAAGCCGGCACAGTGTCAGTCGGAAAACTTACAAGTTTCCCAGATCTTGCACCTGCAACCAATGCTGCCAAAGAAACCAGTGCCATAATCCCAATTTAAACTTTTGCTTCGATCTCTTTAGCAGACTCTCCAGTAAGTGCGGTCAGATATAAATCGACCACACGATCTTCAGGCTGTAGGACATGAGCGACAACCCCTGGACCAAAAAATCGCGTAAATTTTTCCTGTTTTTGTTGCCAAGTATCCCAGCCAATTAGCGGCGAGTTAAATCGTAAAACCAAACTATAAGCACCCTGAGTTGCCTCAGAAGCAGAAATTTCTTCATACAGACCTGATAAAACTGGACGCTCCTCATCGGTAGGACTCAAGCCCAATTTGTCTAACACCTGATCTAAATGCGCCTCAATGCCATAGCGATAGCGCGTTACATCCTTGCGCACTTGATTTTGGGTTGAGGTTGCCTGTGTTTCTCTCAGTTTCACAACAGCGGCAGAGGCAGGAGATAAAACCTTCACTGGCTTCACCTCAGATGACTTTAGCGCCGCTCCCCCTAACAAAATCGGGATGCCATAAAAGAAACCAACCAAGTTTAAGGTTGAGTTACCTTGAGCGTAGGCAAAAAATCCGACCAAACTCAGCGAAGCTCCAACCAAGAGGAGCACTGAGGCTAACGACACTTTACGCAACATAATTCAATCAGCTTAACAATACTTAATCAATCTATCTGGTTTCGGTGTCATTCGAGTAAAAAGTTGTAAGACAGCATGTCATAGAGCCTCACTTTTGTGTTAGAAAGGCTACAATCAATCTTGTTACATTTGTGGATGTGCCAGAATAGGGAAGCGTTGCCTGCATTGCTGTCCAAAAGCACTGAATGAAACGCTGACTTTGAAGTTAGAATTAAGCCCTATGGCTTTGGTTCTCAGACACACCTTCCTGTAGCATATACAGCTAGGTATCGTGGCTGCATCTTCCCACATACATAGATTACAAAGCATTGCAGTTTAGACAAGTACGGAATCTGAGGAATCTGGCATGAGCAAAGCCATCAACTTACTCCCTGAGGTCATGTTGCCTACCGATCAAATTGAGGACAGTGAAGAAGAAGACATTGATCTAGAGGATGATGACAGAAGTGACGATCTAGACTCAGCAGACCCTTTAGATATTGCTTCCGATGACGAAGATGGTGGTAAGTTAGCCAAAACAAAGGGCGCTAAAAAGACACGCGCCAGTCAGACCAAGAAAAAGCATTTTACCGAAGATTCAATTCGGCTATATCTTCAAGAAATTGGTCGCATTCGCCTACTCAGAGCGGATGAAGAAATTGAGCTTGCCCGTAAAATTGCCGATTTGCTAGAGCTTGAGCAAAAACGCGAAGAGATTGCCAACCAGCACGACTGTCCCCCTGATGATGTCAAAGAATCAGAATGGGCAGAGCGCATGGAAATGTCCCTAGGAGCATTTCGTCAACGTTTGCACTCTGGCAGACGAGCTAAAGACAAGATGGTGCAGTCAAACCTGCGTCTGGTTGTCTCGATCGCCAAGAAATACATGAATCGCGGTCTGTCATTTCAAGATCTGATTCAAGAAGGTAGCCTTGGTCTGATCCGTGCTGCCGAAAAGTTTGACCATGAGAAGGGCTATAAATTCTCAACCTATGCAACTTGGTGGATTCGGCAGGCAATTACCCGTGCGATCGCCGATCAGTCTCGCACGATCCGCTTACCCGTTCACCTATACGAAACCATTTCGCGGATCAAAAAAACCACAAAACTACTTTCTCAAGAAATGGGGCGCAAGCCTACCGAAGAGGAAATCGCCACGCGCATGGAAATGACCATTGAGAAATTGCGCTTTATCGCCAAATCGGCTCAATTGCCAATTTCTTTAGAAACTCCCATTGGTAAAGAAGAAGACTCGCGTTTAGGTGATTTTATTGAGTCAGACGGAGAAACCCCAGACGACCAAGTTGCCAAGAGTTTGCTGCGAGAAGATCTTGAAAGTGTTTTAGGCACGCTTAGCCCCAGAGAACGCGATGTACTGCGTTTGCGCTATGGGCTAGACGACGGGCGCATGAAAACCCTTGAAGAAATCGGACAGATCTTTAACGTTACACGCGAACGCATTCGCCAAATTGAGGCAAAGGCACTGCGCAAGTTGCGCCACCCCAATCGCAATAGCGTCTTAAAAGAGTACATTCGCTAATTTCTCAAGCTAATTTCTCAAACCCATGACACAAGTAATTGCGTCTGAACCCTCTAAAATCTCACTTTATGAGCGCGATCTTAATCTCTGGTTAGAGCAGGCGATCGCGCAATTAAAGTCTGGCGATTTTCACAATCTTGATATTGTCAATCTAATTGAGGAGTTAGAAGGTTTGGCAGGCAGGGATAGACGAGAGCTAAAAAGCAGATTGAGAACATTGCTAGAGCATTTACTCAAGCGGACGTATGTCAATCTGCCCGAATGCTTCAATGGTTGGGAAATCACGATTAGAGAACAGCGATCGCAACTAGAAGACATATTCGAACAGTCTCCAAGCCTAAAGGCAATCTGGGAAGAGGCTTTTAGTAGTGCGTGGCGATCGGCGCTAAAAAATACTTGCCAAGAGTATCGTAATTTTACATTTCCCGACGCATGGCAATTTAGCCACGATATTGACTCACTATTAACTATTGATTTTTGGGAAGAAATTTAACGCACAAGAGAGTTGTAATTAATTTGTAGTGCAGGGCTCTTGTCTGCATAGGCTGAAAGCCTGTGCTACGCCCACAAACAATATAGGATCGCTATAGTTTTAAACCTGTTACTTGGTGAGTCTCTCCAAATTTGGAATTGTTCTGCTTTCTCAATAAAATTGTACTTAGCCTAAACACAGGTGTTATACTTAGAAGCCTGTGAAAAAGACACGATTTGAAACCAAATAATTAACTGCTATGACCAAACGCACTCTAGGCGGTACTTCCCGTAAAAAAAGACGCACCTCTGGGTTTCGTGCCAGAATGAAGAGCCCCACAGGTCAAAACGTGATTAAAGCTCGTCGCCGTAAGGGTCGTGTACGTCTCACCACGGTTTAAAAGACCCTTTTAGAAGCTCTGTTTCAAAGGCTTGTTTAAGCAACGGTCTGAAAAATAGCTTCAAAAATGCCTAAAACACTCTGAGAATACTGAGTTGTTATCTCATTCCACATCTACTGCTCGATCCTGCATCCTGTCAGTCATGTGCCGACTCACCTCATATTGCTTACTTCGTTTCACACCTATCTTTTGCCAATACCGTGCTGCCTGCTCAAAATCGTCTGAGGCGAAGGCAAGACTTTGCTGAAGTTTATGCTAAAGGCGATCGCTACAGTGGTCAGCACCTGCGCTTACGCGTTTACGACTTGAATAAAACAAGTGAAAAGTCTGGCACTGACATACAGATTGGCATTGTGATCAGTAAAAAGGTTAGCAAACTGGCGGTAACCCGTAACCGAATTAAGCGCCAGCTACGTGCAATTTTTCGTCAACTTCTGTCACAATTAAGGCAAGGTTTGCAGATAGTTGTAACGGTTTCCACCCTACAGGGGAGTCCAACTTTTAAGCAACTTTGGGATGATTTAATAACATTATTAGTCAAGGCTAAAGTTTTGCATGGCAATTAACGAAGAAGTTTATTACGAAGGTGCCCCGCATATTGGAGACCTGATCATTGGGTTGCTGCTCAGTGTATTTGTAATTACTATTCCCATTACGATTGGCGCTGTAGTCAGAGCAATTTGGCTAAGGTATAGAATTACAAATCGTCGAATCACCGTGACTGGAGGTTGGTTTGGGCGCAATCGCACAGATATTGTTTATGCTGAGATTACGAAAATCGTCACGGTTCCTCGTGGATTAGGTTCTTGGGGTGATATGGTACTTACCTTAAAGGATGGTTCGCGGTTAGAGCTAAGGTCCGTCCCAAAGTTTCGTGAAGTCTATGACTATATAGAGTCAAAGCTCAGCCTTAAGGCGAGAGAAGTCACTGGAGGCGTCGGGGGTGCAACTTAGTTCCCAAACTGTATACAAGAATGTATACAGGCATTGTCCCAGGGCATAAAGCATAGAAAGTTAAAAGTTAAAAGTTAAAAGAAAAGGTTAAAGCATGGATTTTGGTGTAGGTTTCCTGTCAAACAGTGTCATGTTGCCGTTCCTAGACTTTTTCTATGGCATTGTGCCTAGTTATGGGTTGGCAATTGTTGCACTCACATTGGTTGTTCGACTTGCACTCTTTCCTGTGAGCGCAAATCAACTAAGAAGTATGCGCCGCATGAAGATCGCTAACCCGATCATGCAACAACGGATTAAGGAAGTCCAAGAGCGCTATAAGAGCGATCCTGCAAAACAACAGGAAGAAATGGGCAAGGTAAACTCGGCAAACTTTAAGGAGTTTGGTAATCCACTCTCTGGTTGCCTTCCTGCGATTCTTCAGCTACCTATCCTGTTTGCCCTATTTGCCACTCTAAGGGGATCGCCTTTTGCAGACATTAACTACACGCTCAATTTTCAGATTTCACCACCCGAACAAATTGTTGAGTCGCAACCTTTTGTTTCACCCACTCAAAATGTTTACTTTGCAGATAAAGTTCATTACCCCGTACAAGCAATTGCGCCATCTGGTACAAATCTTGCCGTAGGTGCAAAGGAAGCGATCAAACTTCAAACCATCCAAAAGGAAAGTTTTGATATACTCAATGCAAAATTTCCAGACACCGATCTAACCCCCAAATGGCAGATCACCAAAGGTCAAGGTCTGGCTGAGGTGTCGCCTGATGGTGTGATTACTGCCCTACAACCAGGAGACGTTACCGTTCAAGCTACCGTACCCGGTCTAGCATCTAGCAAGGGTTTCTTATTTATCCAAGCTTTAGGTAAGGTTGGCGCTACAAATCCTGATGGCAGCATCAACTGGGACATCATGGTCATGATCCTTGGTTTTGGCTTGAGCCTCTATATCAATCAAGCCATCTCTGGCGGCAATTCCTCTGGACAAAAGGCTAACTCTGATAGCCAGCAACAGCAAGAAACCATGAATAAAATTACACCAGTCATTTTTTCTGGCATGTTTTTATTCTTTCCTTTGCCTTCAGGGGTTTTGCTATATATGCTGATTGCTAACGTCTTTCAGACTGTGCAAGCCTTTATCGTGTCAAAAGAGCCTCTCCCAGAAAATCTACAAAAGTTAGTGGATACTTCGGCATCTTCCGCTCAACCGACTAAAAGAGCTGAGCCTAGTAAAGCTATTGCTCCAAGCAAAGCCGAACCTAGCAAAATGCCTTTTAAAGCCAAAGATAATAAAGCCGAACCTAAGGTAGATGCAAAGAAGGTAGATCCTAAAGCTGAGAATAAAGCTGAAGGAAAATCGCCATTGCCCTTTGAGCCAGGTTCTTCTAAGAAAAAGAAGAAAGACTAAAGAAGAAAGACTGAAGAAATAATGGTCTTTATGGTTCCGAGCGGAGTTAAGAAGTAGACAAGAGTCAATCTATGAGCCAAGCTGAAGTAGGTGTAAAGTGGCTGACCCATTTGCTAGAGCTAATGGGTTATCTTTGCACCGTGCGTGCAGAGTTGAAAGCCAATAGCGATCCTGAAGTGAATACGCCTAACTATTGGTTGGAAATTGACCATAGTTCGCTCCGCCCTCATCAAATCCAAGCCCTGATTGGCATGGATGGCAGCACGCTTGATGCCATGCAATATCTCACCAATACGACGTTAAACATGCATTTACCGTCGGAGGAAGACCATTGCTTTTATACAATCGAACTTAATGGTTATCGAGCAAAGCGACAAGTTGAGTTGCAACAGTTGGCCGAACAAGCTGCCGATCGCGTCAGAGAAACCCAACAAGAATATGCGATCAAAAATCTTTCATCGGCAGAACGCAGACAAGTGCATATGTTCTTGAAAGGATTTTCAGATATAGAAACCTTGAGTCAAGGCAAGGAACCCCATCGGCATCTAATTGTGCGACTCGTTCAAAATTAGAGAACTCAAACCTATGGATAAAATTTATATTCCTCAGTTGGCAAAGGCAGTAGATGCAACCGAGGCGATCGAATTTAAAGAATTTATTGACGGGCTAGAAACCCTTACCCCTGCTCAAGGAGTTTTAACCGTTAAACACCTAGGCTCTTGTCTAGAAGTTAAGGCAACGGGATGGGCAATTATGACATTGACCTGCGATCGCACCCTAGTGCAGTTTAATCATCGCCTCACAATCGATGCTTCCGAACTAATTTGGTTGGCCGCTCCACTTCCTGTGGAAAAACATACGAAAGAAAAGGAAATACCGATTGATGACTTGGTTGAAAGCCTACCCCCTAACGGTTACTTTGACCCTGCAACATGGCTCTACGAACAATTTTGTTTAGCAATCCCTTTCCCTAAAATTGCGCCTGATGCTCCAGAAGTAAATCAATCTTCAGAAACCACTCCAACCATTGATAAGCGTTGGTCAGCCCTCTCAGCCCTTCAAATCAATCATCTTAACTAAATAGCCAGATCCAGACAGGTAGGGTAAATAGCAGCCCCACAGAACCAAAAGCTAGTGATGTCACAGCCAAATCTTTGTCTAGGTTATAGGCTTGCGCAATTACTAAGGTGGCAAATGCAGGAGGCATAGCCATCTGTAGCACCATTGCTAGCCTTGGTGCGCCCGTAACCCCAAAAAACATTAACCCTGTACCAACGACTAGGGGCACTAACAGCATCTTAATAATTAAACAAGTTACAGCTTGTCCCCACTTACGAATAGAGGGTAATTGGCTCAACTGCAAGCCAATCATCACTAGGGATAATGGCACAATCGGGATCGATATGGTTTTAATCACCTGCTCGACAATTTCAGGTAATTTAACATTACTAATCGATAAACCAAGAACTAAACTCCAAAGTGCGGGATTGCGAAGAAGGCGATCGAAAATGTTTACCCACCATTTTTTCTGATCTTGGGCATTAGCACTCGTACCATAGTAGGCAGCGAGGGCAACGCCCAAACCATAGGCACCTAGTGTCGAACCTAAAAGATCGTAGAAAACAGCGTAAGCAAAGTATTCCTTGCCTACGACAGATAAAATTACTGGGTAGCCCATATAGCCTGTATTGCCAACCATCATCGCTAAGAGAAAGCTACCCTGCGTGCTATTACTCCATGAGCTAGCTCGAACAGCAGTCCCATCTTCAACCGCAAGCTCACCACCTGAGCGATCGACAAACTTGATACCACTGGAAAAGGACTTCAGCCTTTCATCTGTAACACCCAAATCAATCCAGATCCAGGCAAATGCAGCACCAACTAAAATAGCAATCCACGCAGTGACTGGAGCAACCAACACCCCCCCAGACAAATCACGTCCCCGCAAAGAGGCAACAATTAGCAGGGGTACACCAAACCAAAATAGAAATTTACCGATATATAGTGAGGTCTTTTTGGGCAAAAGGTAGCGACCTAGAGCAAAGCCTAAAAGTACCCAACCAATCAGAGTGCCGTAAAGCTGAATGAGGTTATCCATTGCTAAAATTGCTAAATATTAAGTGATTGGTTTAAGAGACGAGCATTGCAAGTATTTAAACAGTTTGATAGGCTGCTTCTCCAGACAACACAAAATCTGGAAGGTTTCCATCTGGCAAAAACTCAAGAAAACGAGGTTCACTCAATAATGTAATATCTGGCCTAGTTCTCGCTCTATCTCGATAAGAAATGGAAGCTTCTACCTCAGAGATCTGCAAGGTGTTTTTGATCCAAAGTATTTTGGCATTTCTGGGCTCAATTAAGCCAAAGGATTTAAATGCAGCGTCTAACACCTCTTTATCCGTCTTAAAGAACATGGGTATTTTAGCCCCCCGTAGGTTCTGTGCTGTGAGTGCATTGGTATAGAAAGAGTTAAAGTCAATTTTATCGACAAGTCGTTTTGTTGTGAAATCTGCAAGCCCCAGCCCCATGGCATTGCCACCCGTGCCCTTACTCAAGTCTCTCACAAAAATCTTATTCACACGCGGTAACGAGTGCACTAGCTCAGGACAAAATATTTTTTTCAGCCCTGTAACGCTTGTATCCATCCCTGCACCACTGATGTCTTTACCGATTTCATCAATGATGAGTAAATCTACATCATCAAAGGGTAGTTTTGGACACCAAGCTCTGGACATGCGTAAAAGCTCTCGTTCCTCCTGTTCGATATTATCTCGACCGATCGCTTTAATTTCCGCAGTCTGCTGATAGCCATTTTCGATAATGCCGATCCCAAAGGCGATCGGCATCTCTTGCATGACGATTTTATATACACTTCTGACCACGCGATCGAAGGAGTAATGCACAAAGTTACGGTGATAGGTCTCGGCACCTATGCGTTTGCCTAAACCGATCGCCATCATCTTTAACATGCCACTTTCGATCTCACCCGCAAATCTTGTGTGGGGCTTAATGCGATTAACTAATACAATATGGTCTGCTTCAGAAGCGATACGACCAAAAAATACTGGCATACCAAAATCAGTCGTACCAATCTGAATCACATCCATGGACGATCGCACGGGTACACCCATTGTTTCTTCTGTAATCCCATAGCCTGCCAAGATCGCTGCTTGGCCTTCGTCAGTAGCTCCGCCATGGCTTCCCATAGCAGTGACGATAAAAGGCTTAGCATCTAATGCTAGCAATTCATCGATTACCGATTTAACAATCAACCCATGGTTATCAATGCCTCGACTGCCTACCGCTACAGCCACAGATTGATTAGGTCGAATTAATTCACTGGGGTTTAGACGGTCGATCTCTTTTCGTATGGTTTCGGGTATATCTGTTAGAATGCGATCCTCAAACCTTTGGCTCATACGAAACATTCTGGGATAATCCATGTTTGAAGTCCTTGAGATTTTTAATCTTAATTTACTTAAGGTTACGAACGATTATTCATATTCATGCCCCACAGCTTACACAGGAATTATCTGGGTGGGTATTGCTCTTAGCGACTAATTGAGTTCACGAAGAGCCAGCCTCATTAGTTTAAAGTGAGATGGCAAAAGCTAACCATGTAAATCCCATTGATTTGAGAACATTAGGTCTATTTATATTTAAGGTTAGCAGTTGGTATCTATGGTGTCATCATTACGAGACTAGGGTGGCACAAAGCTAAATTTGAAGGCATCAGTCAAATAGCGCAAGTGTTGCTTAGATGTCCAATAAACACTACATGTTAGAGATTGGATATTTAGATCCTGGATACTAGTCTGGCAATAGCTAACATAATTTCTGCCAAGATCGAGATAAGTTATAGTTCTTGATATAGTTAATAAAGCTTAGTAAATCTCACTTGTAAATTTTTAATTAACTTTTTGACAGAACATGAGCAAAAGCATAAATTTACTAGAGAGAATCTAGGTTGATAGATTGCCAGTGATGTCAGACAGACCATGGCTCCTTAACGAAAAATATTACGATGAGGTAAAAGATAATTAACCATGCGTCATCGCATACTTACAGTCCTGCTGTTATTCCTGATTACCTTTGGGTTGATCACTTGCACAAATCAAACGTCAACCAACCCACCAAATCCAAATCGAGATACCTCTTTCCGAATTTGGTGGAATGAGGGATATTTCCCTGAAGAAACCGCTACCATTCGAAAAATTGTTGCTGCATGGGAAAAGCAGTCAGGCAAACGAGCAAATCTGACAATTTACAGTGAAAAGGATCTAGCTCGTGAAGTTAAGAATGCGATCGAGCGCGACAATCCGCCCGATATTCTGTATAGCTATAGTGGTGATTTTAGTCTTATGCCCAGACTGGCATGGCAAAACAAGCTTGCCGATGTCTCAGATGTAATTCAGCCAGCCAAAGATCTGTATGAGCCAAGCGCTTTACAAGCCGTAAGTTACGAAAATAATACGACTAAGAAGCGTAGTTTTTACGCTATCCCTATTTCTCAAAACACAACGTATATTCACTACTGGAAGGATCTTTTAGAAGAAAGTGGCTCAAGTAGCGAAAAGATTCCCAAAGATTGGAATGCCTTTTGGAAATTTTGGGGTGATAGTCAGACAGCCCTTCGCCAAAAGGGCAAAAGTGAGCTCTATGCTATGGGAATGCCCATGTCTGTAACTGCCACAGACACCTTTTATCAATTTGAAGAATTTCTAGAAGCGTACAATGTGCAATTAATTGATAAAGACGGGAGATTGCAACTTGATGCACCAGAGACGCGCAAAGCGATCGTTGCGGCTTTAACTCAGTATTCTAATTTCTATAAAGATGGATTAGTACCTCCTAAAGCAATTGATTGGGCAGATCCCGATAACAATATTGAGTTTCTTAGCCGCAAAACGGTGATGACGCCTAATCCCTCGTTGTCAATCCCAGGCTCACAGCGCCAAGACAAAGAAACTTACTTTAACAAAATGGCAACTGTCGAGTGGCCAAATCGGGTTGATGGAAAACCTCTGACCTATCTCGTTGCCGTTAAACAAGCCTGTTTATTTGAAGCTTCAACCAATAAGGAAATTGCAAAAAACTTCTTGTCTTTTTTGATCAACCCCGATAATTTGTCAGAGTTTGTTAAGGGATCTCAGGGTAGATTTTTCCCTGTTATGACAAAACAGCTAAGCGATCCTTTTTGGAATGACGTAAAAGATCCACATATTTCGGTAGCTGTCAAACAGTTGAAAAATACAAGACCATTTTACCAAGTGGTTAATCCAGCCTACACTGAGGTACAATCACAGAATATATGGGGGAAAGCGATTAGAAGCATCGATGTTGATGGAAAAACTCCTGAACAAGCAGCCGACAAGGCGATCGCTGATATTAAACAGATATTTTCAGATTGGAAGTAACATTCTGCAATGTGAGCCTTCATATCTAGGCAATGTAGGTCAGAGGTAGTGCATGAAATTCTTGAACAAAAGCTTACTTGTTAAGCTAGTTGGCTCTTTCTTTCTAGTTTCGAGTATAACCGTTCTGATCGTAGCCATTACTACGAATGTTCGTGGCAGAACCGCATTAAAGCAATCGATCTTCGATCGCCTTGATGTGGCAAACTCGCTTAAAGAATATCAAGTCATTCAATGGTTTGATAATCGCCGTAATGACGTTGTCTTGATCAGCGAACTGTCTGAAGTCAGAAGTCAGGTTGAAATCCTACTTAAAAAAAAGCCTGAAGATCCTGAATATCAACAAGCATATAAAGGCTTAGATAATAGCCTTTCAAGCATTGTTCGTGTAAAAAATCAAATCGATCAGATTTCAGTTTTAAGCAACGCGGGCATCATCATCTACTCGACCGATAAAACAAAGGTTGGGAAATATCAACCTTTAGGGAATACAACGACACTTTTCATTGCTACAGATAAAGATTTGGTGAAGCCAAATTTTTACACCTCAACGCAATCAGGTAAGCCCATGATTACCTATGCTACCTCCATTGTCGATCGGGAAAAGAGTAAATTAGCCTATGTAGCTGTCGATCTCAATCTTCAAGATGTCGATGTGCTAATTCGCCAGAATAAAGGTATGGGTTCGAGCGGTGAAACCTATCTTGTGGGCAACTTAGAGTCAAGAAGTGCATTTATCTCAGGTGGTGGAGAAGTTTCGGACAAGACGCAATTCACGGATGGTGTGAAAAGTGAGGGTATCGATCTCGCTTTAAAGGGGAAAGACCATAGCGGTCTATTTAATAACTATAAGAATGTACCTGTCATTGGGATTTATAACTGGATCGAAGAACTCAACCTGGCAATGATTGCTGAAATGAGTCAGGAAGAAGCGTTTGCTCCTGCCGATCGCCTCGCTAAAGAAATTTTGTTGCTGGGGCTAAGTTCAGTTTTCTTGCTTCTCGTGGCAGTGTATCTATTGTCTCGTCGGATCACCCAACCAATTTTGGCGATCGCCGACACAGCCATGTTGGTATCTAAAGGTGACTTGAGCAATCAGGCGCCCGTGTTAACTGAGGACGAAATTGGGGCACTGGCAAAAGCTTTTAATCAAATGACTGGACAGTTGCGGCAATCTGGCGAACAGTTGGCAGACTATAGCCGTACGCTCGAACAAAAAGTCAATCAACGCACGGGTGAGTTAAAAGCCATTATTGACAACATGGTGGATGGCTTGGTTGTTGTCGATCTAGATGGGAAGATCTCCCAATTTAACCCTGCTCTTTGCAACATGATGGGTTTAACCAAAGCAGAAATTTTGGGTAAATCTTGCGAGGATATCTTGAAGTCTGAAGCAACGGTCATTGTTGAAAATACTAAAAACAATCCCAAACGTGTATTTACTGCCGAAATTCCTCTGCCTGACAAACGCTTGGGGAAAGCAGTTGCCACTTCCATTTTTCGCGAAGATCCCCCTAGCCCAGAACAGTCGGATCTAGAACCTACCATTGTTTATTTGGGCTCAATTATTATTATTCGTGACATCACTGCTGAAAAAGAAGTCGATCGCATGAAAACCGACTTTATCTCGACGGTTTCCCACGAACTACGTACCCCACTTACATCTGTGTTGGGATTTGCCAAACTCATTCAAAAGAAGCTTGACGATACAATATTTCCGCTCATTCAAACCGATGACAAAAAAACGCAACGGGCAGTTCGTCAGGTTGGAGAGAATATCGAAATTATTGTTTCTGAAGGGATGCGTTTAACCAAGTTGATCAACGAAGTTTTGGATATTGCCAAAATGGAAGCTGGCAAGATCGACTGGAAAATGGAACCCATGTTGATTTCAGAAGTTATCGATCGCGCTATAGCTGCAACTTCAGCCCTGTTTGAGCAAAAAGGGTTAGAACCCATCAAAGATATTCAAGCAGACTTACCTATGATGACAGGTGATAAAGACAGATTAATTCAAGTTGTAATTAATTTGATCTCTAATGCTGTCAAGTTTCAAGAACGAGGTTCTATCACTTGCAGGGTCAAACAGACTGATCGCTATATTACCGTAAGTGTGATTGACCAAGGCATGGGTATTTCTGAGGAAGATAGACCCAAAGTTTTTGAAAAGTTCAAGCAGGTCGGCGATACCCTCACGGATAAACCCAAAGGAACAGGTTTAGGCTTACCAATTTCCAAAGAGATCGTAGAACACCATGGAGGTACGATCTGGGTGGAAAGCGAACTAGGTAAAGGAAGTACCTTTTCTTTCACGCTACCAATTCAGCAAGAACAGAGTGGAAGCCTTCCAACAGCAACCATCGAACTTCAAGTTCCTCCTCTGCAAATTGACTCCTCTGCAGAGCTCAGCTCAGAGTTTCAGGTGAAAGCACTCAATGTTGACGCTTTAGTGATGCAGTTACAGCCAGCATCTTTAGACACCGGTATCATGTCTTTATCCGAACATCGTAAAACCATTCTTGTGGTTGATGATGATGCCAATATTCGTAAATTGCTAAGGCAAGAACTGGAGTCAAAAGGATATTTTGTTAGAGAAGCTTGCGATGGGGCAGATGCGATCGAGCAGGTCAAAAAATCTAAGCCCGATCTGATTACATTGGATGTGTTAATGCCAGAAATTGATGGTTATGCTTTAGCTTCCATGTTAAAGAAAGATCCTGTAACCATGGATATTCCCATCATTATCGTTTCCATTTTGGATGGGGCAGAAAGAGGCTACCATTTGGGTGTCGATCGCTATGTCAACAAACCGATTAACTCGGAGTTGCTATTAGCTGAGGTCGAGTCTTTACTCTCAGAGGGAACTTCACAAAAAAAGGTGTTAGTTGTCGATGACAATCTCAATACTGTGAGTACATTGTCTGAGCTTTTGCAATCTAAAGGCTATAAAGTCGCGAAAGCCTTTAGTGGCGAGGAGCTGTTAGCGAAAGCAGTTGAACTTCAACCAGATATGATTATTTCCAATTCTAAGTTTTCTAACCAACAGAAAGAACTCCATCTTCACAAAGGATTAGAGAATGTAATTTCGTTCATGATTGTTGACGAGAAAGTCGCAAATTGAGCAGAGAGGGTTATCCGTTCTCAATGTCAATTCTACGAATACGGATAACTTACAGACAATTAGTTTCAAAAGCACTACAGTCAGAATCCTAAAACCCAATGCGGGGATACACCCTGCGACCCAATCTTGTGATACGTTTGCTCGAAAACCACTGTAATACGGATAACATGTAACCGATAACTTTTTTAGCTTGACTATATCTGCGCTCTCAACCAAGCCCAAGGAATGGTTACAACCTTGTTAGAGGTAGAAACAAAGGCTCGGCGTTTAAATACTTCATAGTGATTTTTTTCGATCGCTGACAAAATATTGCGATATAACATCAACGAAGCCCATACTGGCCATCTTGCATCCCGACATAAGGCTGAGATTCCCTGTTCCGCTTGGGCATAAAATTCTCGGGCACGTTGAATCTGGAACCGCATCAGTTCGACCCAGCGCTCGTCAATCACACCATTGAGTAAGTCTTTTTCGGTGTAGTCAAAATAGGAAAGATCTTCTAGGGGTAGATAAATCCGTCCCCGTTGCGCATCTTCGCCGATATCTCGCAAAATATTCGTAAGCTGCATAGCAATGCCTAAAGCGATCGCCGCCTCGGTGGCAGTAGCAATGACGCTGGCATCTGCGGTTTCAAACCCCATCACCGCTGCCGACATTAACCCCACAGTGCCAGCAACACGATAACAATATAAATGTAAGTCATCAAAAGTATCGTAGCGATCGCAGCTCAAGTCCATCCGCATACCCGCGATCATGTCTTTAAATGGCTGGATTTGAATTGGGTAGTTTTTAATCGTATCGGCTAAGGCGACATCAGGAGCGTTTGAAGGGTCTCCTTGAAATGCCATTTCTAGCTGCGATTCCCAATCTACCAGCGTTTGATCTGTGGTTGTATCCGCTTGAATTCCATCTACAAGCTCATCGGTACGACGACACCAAGCATAAACTGCCCAAATCGCCCGTTGTTTTGCTTCCGACATTAACATCGTGCCAAGGTAGAAAGTCTTGGCATATTTTGCGGTAATACAACGGCAGATTTCGTAGGCTTCAGCCAGAGAGACTGGGTGACGCATTCCCATGGGATTAGACAGGGGCTTTAGCAGCGATGGACTGGTCTGATGAAGGCTGAGTTGCTTGCTTAGGGGTCTGTTTAGAGGTTTGATCAAAGTCTTGAACTGATGGTCCCGTAGTTAAGTTTGCAGATGATTGGTGAATACGCTGTGCTGTCAGCTTACCAGAAAGTACAGCCCCTTCCATACTGCCAAGATACTCTTGCTTGGTATAACTTCCAGACAAAAAGAAATTGGCTATTGGGGTGCTTTGGCTAGGTTTATATTGCTCGCGCCCAGGGATCGCTTTGTAAACGGAGCGAGGCGTTTTAACAACCTTTGCTTTCAAGACTTTAGCAGGCTGAGGAATTTGATCGGGAAAAAGCTTTGCCAGCTCTGCGATCGTTGCCTCAATGATTTCTTGCTCAGGTCTGTCGATCCAATCTGCTGCTGGTGCCAATACTAACTCTAGCATTGACTTGTTGCTGTCAGCATATTCGCGGCAGGTATTGCTCATATCGGCATAGACACTCAACAAAGGCGATCGCGAAAACAATAATTGATCGACATGGGTCAGCTTGCGATCAAACCAGATTTGAACGTTGATCACAGGTACGCCTTCTAGTTCCTGTAACTTGTAAAAGCTATCAATCTGCTTCCAAGGTTCGGGCATCAACAACTTGAAAGCATCTACGGACATGGCAGACACATAAGCATCAGCGGTGATGTCGTAGTCTGGCGTACCATTGAGACCTCGAATGGCAAAGTGGCTGACTGTACCATCTGGATTCAGCACAATTTGTTTAAGTGGGGCATTTACCCTTACTTCGCCACCATGGGCAATCACATAGTCGGCGATCGGCTGACATAGACGCTCAGGAGGTGCGCCATCGAGAAAGGCAATTTTTGAACCGTAACGTTCTTGCAGGAATTTGTTAAGCGCAGTGAGAATAACTGTCGCCGAGACCTCATCAGGATCGATAAAGGTAAGCGCTTTAGAAGCGGCAACAAAAATATCGCTACTAATTTTTTCGTCGATGCCATGTTGTTTTAGCCATTCTGAGAGGCTAAATTTGTCCATGTCCTGAACGTATTTATTGCCGCGCACGATCGCAGGAAACAGCCCAATGGCAAACCGAATCTTTTGCTGCCATGTCAACAGGTCGTTGTTCCGCAAAATCGACACAATGACGTTAAAGGGAGCAGGGATGTTGGGCACGTCAAAGCGAGACAGCGTACCAGGCTTTTCAGGTTGGTTAAAGATGAGCGTATGTTGCTTCCATTGCAACCGATCTTCAATATTTAGTTCTTTTAGTAATTGCAGCATATTTGGATAGGCACCAAAAAAGGCATGTAAGCCAGTTTCGACCCAATCCCCATCTTGGTCTTTCCAAGCAGCAACCAATCCCCCAAGCGTATCTCCACGCTCAAAAACGATGGGAGTATGCCCCCGATCGACTAAATACTTGGCGCAGGCTAGTCCTGCCAACCCGCCTCCAGCGATCGCAACTCGCATATGTTATCCAGTTAGTTTATATCTATTGTTATTATTCTACTTTGCAAAGCTTAACAATTTTCTAACGTTCTGGCTTAAGTATCAATTTATTTCAACAGAACGATAATTAAGTAAGGATTTCTTAACAGGTTATTACAATCTGCGGATTCCAGCCTGTGTATGCCTAGCAGCTTGATACAATGATTTAGCCCAGATCTGTTTCACTGAATCCCTTATGCTGCAAAGCGTTGAACCTTTATCCAATCAATCCATCTCCAGTCCTTCGCCACGTAAGCTTTGGTTAGCGGCAATTAAGCCCCCGATGTATAGCGTCTCCATCATCCCGATTACCACGGGTACGGCGGTTGCATTTGGTGAAACAGGAAAAATTAACTGGGTTGTCTTTATCACTTTTTTACTCTCCGCCATACTTCTTCTGGTTTGGGAAAACCTATGCAATGACGTTTTTGATTCAGAGACGGGCATTGATAAAAACAAGGCGCATTCCTTAGTTAACCTTACGGGCAAAAAAAATGTAATTTTCGCGATCGGCACGATTTGTTTGCTCTTAGGAATCGGCGGCGTTTTGGGGATTTCTTTATGGCAACAGGATGGATCGATCCTCATCCTAATTGCGCTCTGTTGCATCTTGGGTTATAGCTATCAAGGTCCCCCTTTCCGATTTGGCTATCAGGGGTGGGGTGAGGCAATCTGCTTTTTTTGTTTTGGACCTCTGGCAGTTTCGGCGGCTTACTATAGCCAAACCCAAACCTGGTCAGTTAGGGCTTTAGTTGCCTCGATTGTGGTCGGGGTTGCCACCAGTTTGATTTTATTTTGCTCCCACTTTCATCAGGTTGCCGATGATATTGCCGCTGGGAAGCGATCGCCGATTGTCCGATTGGGTACAGGAAATTCGGCAAAACTACTCCCTTGGGTATGCGCCAGTATTTACGTCACAACCTTAATTTGTATCGGTCTGGGAGCCTTTCCAATTTGGACAGCTTTGGTGATTACCAGCCTGCCTGCAACTTGGAAGCTCTGTACTTTGGTAAACGAGTATCACGACTATCCCGAACGAGTCCAAAATTGTAAATTTATTGCCGTGGGGCTACATTTTTGGAGTGGGATTTGCTTGGGGCTAGGCTTTATTCTGTAGTTCATCGCAATTCTAATAAAACGAATTTGTCTGATTCCAGATCGATTAGGGTTTGTTGAACCTCCGTGAAAGCTTCTAGTTCCGAGATCGCTTCAGGTAACAAATCACCTACCTCTAAATTGGCACAGATTGCCGATCGCATTCTTAGGTTAATTTTCGGCTTGATTTTGCCCCATGCTGCCACCAAATCCCCCATGGTCTTGGCACCATCCCATAAAAGCTTTAAGCAAATCGCTGTGTTTATAGAATGTTGAGGTTTGGAGCTACCTTGCTCGATGATGTCAAAGGGCTGAAGATAGGCGAGCGATCGCTCTATTTTTTCGCTGAGAACCTGATTTTTTAAGACAGGATGGAGATGGGCTGTAGCACGACCCCAATCTTCTCGCTGCCACTGGTCGGGGGAAGCGTTGGTAGTTGTGGATGGTTGCACTAACCCACACCAAAAATCTAGCAAGCGATGGATGGGGTTTAGTAACTCGTAAAAGTGTAATTTCTGCTCGGTCGTTGCATTTGCAAGGAATTGTGCCAAATATTCTGGGATTTTTTGCGCCTCAGTGGGGTGAACCGTTTGGTTCTCAACGAAGAGCGTTGCTAGATCCCAACCTTTCCAATTCACCATGCTAACGAACTGCAAATCTGACTGTTGGAGCAAGCTAAACATCTCAGGAATCGTAAAGCCTTTGTCTGATTGCAAAAAGTAATTTGCCTGCATAAACTCATCATCATGATTGGGAGCAGGCAGCCAAGTCCCAGACTTTAATAGCACCGTATCTTGCAGAGAAGCCATCACGCTTTTCATGATCGAATACTCACGATCTGTGGGCGTTCGATCCATTAAACCCAGCAGTTTTGATAGTTTTTGAGCCCGAAAAAACTCAATGCGCTGATAAAAACTATGAAGATTTGCCTTGAGCATTCCATCTGGCTGCAAAACCGATCGCATTGCCTTTAATCCTTCAACCTGATCGGGCAGGAGGTAAAGGGTTTCGTCACAGTTAATGTAGTCAAACTTCTGATTGAGTTGGGGTAACTCCTCGAACCCCATCACATGAAACTCGGCATGGTCAAAGCCATGATATTGCAGGCGTTGCCTTGCCATCTCAATCGAGGCTTGGGAAATATCAATTCCCACAATTTTTGCCCCTGGGTTAGCCTCAGCCAAAACCAACGAAGTCACACCACTGCCACAGCCAACATCTAAGATCTGTTTACCCTCTGAGTAGACGATACAGCGATCGCGCAGGTAATTTGCCGTCGTCAGCGAAGCAGGAAACAATAAGTGTGTAAGCGCTTTGACTGAAGTAGCGATCGCGACACGCGGATAGGGACTGTAGTCAAACTGCTGACGGACGCGGCAGTATGCATCCTGCAAGGAATCGTCGATGAACACTAGGGTACAACTAGCTTGTTACAGTTCGTATCGGAATCAGTTCTAACTGCACCAATCAGAGTACTCACAATCACACAGGCTCTTGCTCCAGACTGATCTCCATAGGATAAGGTGACTCTGCCCAACTCATTAGCCTGACCTTTAGCATCAAACCGAAGGTAATAGTAAGTCGTTGGACTCGTTACTTTTTGAGCAGTGGTGAAATTGACATCCGTATTGATGACTACATTAGAGACCACCGATTCCCAAGGCAAGCCGTTGATATCAGCCGCAGTTGCTGTATAACCCGAAGGAAAAGCCTTATGGACAGCAATCTGAGCTGTTTTACCATCTATTGGAGAATCTCGAAAACTAGTCTGCCAAAGCATTTTATCTCGCTTGGCATTGGCTTGGGCAGTTTTGATCGCCCGATAAACTTGGTTTTGCGATTCGCCTAGTCTTTGGCGATTTAGCGTACCTAGCCACGAGGGACCTGCGATCGCAGCAAGCACAGCCACAATTGACATAACCACAAGTAGTTCGATCAAAGTAAACCCAAATACAGCCCTGCTAAGCGACCAGTTAGGATATTTACGTTTTAACGAACGCCCAAATCTAAACTTCCAAAATCTGAATGAGAAAAACTTCTTCATAAAATCTCCATTACGTTTAGCCCGGAATTAGCACACCACGCGCATACACTTGTATATTTGCCGTAGGTAAAAAAGGCGTATTGTTTGCGTTGGGAAACTTGATCGCACGATTGTCATTGAGTCTGACTAAAGCATTCCCACGAATATAGATGCGAGCTACGGAGTTAGTAGAGTTGACACAGGCATAAAAGCTAGTCAGGCTAGCCGCTGGACTTGTTGTATTAAATGTGCCAGGTACGCGTTGCGACCCAGTAATATTCGAGCCGGTACCATTATCACCATTACAACCCGTTGCCGTGGCAGGGCTACTATTGTTTGCATTCACAATCGTATTGTCTTGAATAATCACAGGGGGGGTGTAAGGCGTAGCATTATAAGCCGTGTCATCAATAAAATCTACGAGTGTAAATCCGCTACCAGCACTCCAAGCGCCCCCAGCCGACCAAGCATTCATCTGATCGGAAACCGTACCACTACCGCTTAAACTAAAGAGTTTAAACGCAGTGTCAGGAGTAACGTAATAGTCAATAGCGCTTACAGTTGTAACAGCAGGACAACTAGCTACAACGGTCTCTACGCATGGCAATCTGCCGCCAGTACCCGTACTAATTCCATCTTTAAGCTCAAACCTGACAATTCGGGCAGAATTTGACCAAGGTCTAGCAAGAGCAGCATTGTTAGGACTTTTAACAATGTAATAAGCCACCAAAGAGTAGCGAAAGATATCGCTTGCAGTACAGTTAGCCGTTGGTGTTGATACGGCATGAGGTAAGCATGCCACTAGGCGTTGACCATTTGGCGTAGTAACTGTGTCTGTGCTCTTGTAAACATAGCGTTTCCAAAACACGAGCACAGGTTCGCCACTATCTGCGGTTGGAGTGTTAGCAAACGCTGGCAAGGAATCTCTAATTCCAGGAACTGCGGCAGAAGCCGAGTTAAGCCCATTGGCGTCATAGATATAAACTGCCTCGCGCATATCATCGGCGATGTAATCAAGGGCAGCTTGTATTTCTTCTTGGCTTGCGGCTTTGGCAGCTTCTTGGCGATCGGTGTCAGCAACGCTAAACACAAAGGTCATCAATGTGCCCACAATCAAAACCCCCATGACCATTGCGATCAAGAGTTCCAAAAGGGTAAACCCTCGAACCTGACCTCTTAGCCTGTAGCGTCTGTTAAGGAAACGACGGAAGAAGTTATTTAGCTGTTTTTGCATAGACTTAACCATAGATTTCAATAACGGATTTACGAGCTAGAAAGGTCTAAACCATCAATTGCCAAATCGATTTACATAGTCGGTATAACTCGTACTTGTAGACCCCCCAACACTATTTGCTGTAACGTCTGATTGCATAACCACAAGCGGACGCGATTGAGAGCCTAGTGTACCCGAAAGACCCGACTGAATATAACTCGCACCAGTTGATGCATTGACCGGCGCCAGCAGGGTTACAACCGTCGAACCCGACCCTAGCGCCCCTGTCGAACTGTTAAAGGCATCGGCTCGATACACTCTTACCCCAATTCGATAGCCTTGCACTCTAATCGCTGCTGCACCAGTGCTCGTATTATCGCAAGTCGCCGCCGAAGGCGGTGTTATACAAGCACTGCGGAAGGGCTGAATCACAAAATGTTGGGGGTTAGAAGTGCTAAATGGTTTTCCATCTGTGGAAATCAAAGTACCTGGATCCGTCGGTAAAGCGGTCAAAACGCCGACATTGAGATTAGGGTAGGTAGCAGGGTTATTAAATTGAGCGTTATTAAACTGACTGGGTACGGGAATTGCACCTGCTCTCACACCTTCGATATAAGCACGGGCAGCTTGGGTGGCTTGATCGATACGTCTCGCTTGAACCCGCGCATTCGCTGTAAACGCTAAAAATGGAGCCATTGCCGCCAATAAAATGCTGACAACCACAACTGCCACAAGAGACTCAACGATCGAAAAACCTGCTTGATTAGAAATCTTTTGGGCTTGCCTACTTGAGACTTTTTTGGCTAGGCAAACTAAAGCAGGTTGATTGCATTTGCTCAGATTATAAGTAGTCTTCATAGCGGGACACCAGATTAAGAGTAGTTGGTCAAAACAAAGATTGGTAGTTTTTCCACAGTTATAGCAATTTTTTAGATATTCTGCATATGTAGCTTAATATCAATACCTTCCCCCAGCATCAGCCAGAGGAAGGCAAAGCATTATGGAGTAGGAATAGGCGGTGTAGTCGTTTGACAGGTTGTCGGACGTTGCCGTTTATCAGGAATTGCAAAGGCAGAGTAAACATTTTCAGCAACGCCTGCACCATTACGATTAGCTGCGGTCAAGGATGCTGGCTGGGTAGCGCAGAGCAGCGTTTGTACCCAAGGATCGGCGCGATCGACCTCTCTAAGGAACTCATTGGCTTGCGATACCGCAGTTGAGAACCTCAAGGCAAACAAGTCAGGTGCCTGCGTCAAAATTCCGACATCATACCCCCAAGACCTAGTAGGTGGTGCATAGTGCGCCTGAGCTGACTCGGTATAAGACATATAAAAACGTTTATAGGTACTCAGTGGCGAGTTGATCAGCGCAGGATCGACAAATATGGTAGAGAGATCTCCACTAGAGTAGAGATCGTTCATATCTCTGTAGGGTGCTGTACTAGAGAATGGTGCGGTTGCAAAAGCGCTTCGACCATTTTGAATAAACCCGCCAGCAATACTGATTGTGTTACTAGGCGTCGTTGCACCTCCAACTGTCCCAGCCCAGTTTTCGATAAAGCGAATGAAGTTATGCAAACCTCCGCCGCTATCACCTCTGCCCGTCAGCGTGACAGGAGCCGCCGTTGCATAGGTATTTGAGGTAACAGGGGAAGCTGATGGCAGGGGTAGACCACTGGTGCTATAGCTCAAGAACGATCGCGAGGGCACATTGCCTGAAACAAAGTAGGCATTAACGACGGTGTTTGCAGCTCGTTCTGTCCACTTGCCTGCGGGACCATTAATAAATCCTGTAGTGCCAGCCGCCGTATTTGGCTGCGGCATAACCGAAGAGTTAGTAGGCACCGTCTCAGGAGCATGAAACTGTAGGACAGGGACGACAAGGGGCTGATCGACCGTTGTCATAGCCGTAACCACGACATTTTTCATTAGATCGCTGGTATCAGCAGTTGAACCATTGCGATTAAAGTCAAAGGTAGAGATATCAGGTCGAACTGCCTCAAAGCCTAAGAACCGCACACCTCGCAACGAGATACATCTGTCGATCGCATTGCCACCAGGTCCCGCACCACTAGGCGTATAGGTATTGGTAAAGTCTGGGGTAGCAAACGGACGCAGCGAAGTAGGAATACTCAGCCCAGCAAGCGGAGTTGGCTGTTCGCAGTCTGAGAAGTTGTCCTTAATCAGCATTAAGGTTGATGTGCCATTTACCCCTTGCCCCGGCGTCAGTGCCGTACCAGCATTGCTCGTAAACTTGGAGATAAAGTTACCCACAATCAGGCTATCTCGTCTTGCCACGGGAGTCGTGGCGATCGACTGAATCGTCAGGGTCGAGAATTTCGGCGTAGCCGTAGAGTCACCCGGAGGCACTAGCCAAAAGACTCTGTTCGGATCGACGCCATTCAACACGACACGCAAGCCGTCGAGCGTACCCTCTGCCACACTGAGAGGGGCATCAAGCGATGAGCTGGTCGTAGTCGCGCTAAAGGGTCTGAGACGAATCACAAAAATCGGGTCGGGAACCGTAGTACTGGCAACCAGCGTGAGGGTTGTATTATTGGGTACGGCAGGTTGACCCGCACCAGCAGGTATGGCATCGATCACATTAACCGCTTGCGAAGCTGTAAGCGTAATCGCAGGGCCAGAACCAAGCAGAGATGTACGGGTTAGAGCCGCGAACTTGGTATAGGCGTCATTAATGACATCGCGAGGCGTCACTGGCGCACTACCACTGACAGCCGTAGGACAAAGATCGCTGGCTGTTACACCTCTTAAGAAGCTCGTCTCAGCCTGATATCGCCTGATACCACCCGTATTTGCAAGTAACGTATTCGTATCGCTATAACCTTGCCAGTTGCAAGCTAGATAATTCGATGCTGCTTCTTGGTTCGTATTGATCGGTAGGTTGAGGTTGATCACGCCCGACGTTGCCGTACCCACGAGCGTGTTATTGGTGGGTGTTGTCATGTTGGCACCTTTTAAGCAATCAACCACCGCAGGGTTAGCAAGTCTACCACCATCCGCAGTCTGAGTACTTATGCAAGCCGTTTGGGGTAAAACCAGACGACTAGGACTCCATGGGGTAGGTAAGAATAGAGAGCCATTGACCAATCCAGAACGACCGAGGCTGTAGTTAGAGGCAATCCAGAGGTTTTTGTCTTCTCCATATTGAAGGCGTTCGGCTCGTCCTATAGTGTCACCAACATTGTTTGTAACCCTGTACCACAGCGAACCATTTTGAGGACCGGAAGAAAAAGTTCTCGGCCTGCGGTTATCCATACCAGGCAGCATCGGCATCACACCATCCGCTGAGGGGTTAAAGATGGGTGCAGTACCTGTGGGCGGCGTACCACCACCGGGCGATACCACCCCTTGGCCTGCATTAATTAGAGGCAGGGTCGTCGTAAATGGAGGCGCATTGGCTGGACTCGTACCGCCATAAACGGCATTACTTGTACCGTTAAACTGCGTGTATGTGGCAGTGCTAGCTGCATCTAGATTGGATGGATAGGCGGCTGCCACATGGGATGCACTTGTCGCTGCATTCACGACCCCAGCATGACCCGAATCACCCACCAAAGGCAACATAGCTGCCATAGGCGTTCTTGGTGTGGGCACGAGCGCAAAGACTGGTGGCGTCAACGAACCACCCTTAGGTGTAGGTGTAGGCGTTGGAGTAGGTGTAGGCGTTGGAGTAGGTGTAGGTGTAGGTGCTGGTGTAGGCGTAGGTGTTGGTGTTGGTGTTGGTGTTGGTGTTGGTGTTGGTGTTGGACATGGTGTCGGTGCAACCGCAAGGATATCGGCTCCCTGTGCCGCGTCGTCTCCGGGGTAACCATTGGCACCGGCATTACCACCAACATTGCCCGTAGGACAAGCGGTAGGAGGTGTCGGCGGTTGATATTGCTGCTGAGCGCGTGTCCTGATTCTGCCAAGACGCAGATCGGTAGATGAACCAAGCCCAAAACCAGTTGTAGGCGGTTGTTGGAGGATGGTGGCTTTATTGGGAGGACCAGCGTTAAAGACTCTGAGACCAAAGCGCTCATCATCGACTTCATCAGCACTGTCTCTAACCACCAAGACTGTAACCGTACAGGTAGAGTTAGCATTGGTCGTATCGAAGGTAATCGTTGGAGCCGATGGCGATGGCGTACCGCTGGGCAGGGGCACAGTACCAAAGGGAATCGGCGTGCCATAGGCAGGGCAACCTGCATTATCGGTGGCGGTTTTGGCACTAAACACCGTGTTGAGATAGTCAACTCCAGTTGTGTTCGCTGGAACTAGCGTGGGTGGGTTGAGCGCGGGGAATACTGCCACACCATTCCAAGCACCCGGGGTAGCTGGGTTGCCACCAACCGTGATACCCGTGGCACCACTACTGGTTGGTGATGTACTACTCACCGTATCAACTTGAACTTGAATTGGCTGGGATGTATCTCTAGTACCCCAGTTATTCACCCGAACGACAAAATCAAAACGCCTGTAAACAGCAGGACTTTGTACAGTTGCGGTTCCAGCAGAATTCAGTGCATAGTTAGGATTAGGCGCAGTTGTAGCATTGCTAGAGGCTGGGGAGGTATAAAGAAAATTGCTGGCGAGGTTAGCAGCCTGCGTTCCAACATTCTGTGGTGGGTTAGTATCGTCTACGGCAGTTACATTTGAGTTATAGGTACGAGCCAGTGCAGTTGTGGAGGGTAGACCAGTACCAGTACTATTACCTGTGCTGTTGGTAGTGCCACTAGTTCCACTAAATACAGGCTGAGGCAATGGTCCCACTAAATTGGTACTCGGATCGCCACTAAAGATAGGAATATTGCGGTATCTACCTTCAACCACGTTAGCGTCACTCACAATATCAATTGTGGGCGAACTAGGCGGAGGGGGAGGAGGGCAACCGACATCGCCGTACATATAGCGCGTATTGGCGTTATTGGTCGAGAAAGGCGTACTCGTATTGACAGTGGTGTTCGCCATCACTTGGGGATAGGTGTAGCCTGTAAGTAGATTACCGTCCACAACGCCAAGGGGCATCGGCCAAACATTTAGATCGTCGCGGATGTTATCCATAAGTACCCCGCCAGTATCGAACGATGGCGCAGTTGTACTACCAGGCACATTACACTGCCGCACCATAACCAGAGACTCGTTGCCATCACCATAGATGTCGTCATAGCGCAAGAAAGACATACGACGGGCAAAGCGGTTATCTGTCGGGGCGATATAGCGTGGCGCACCTACGGGCGTACCAGCCGCAGTTGGTAGCGTAGTCGTGCCAGCGCGGAGCTTTTGCCAATCTGAGGGTTGACAGGTGTAAACAGGCAGCTTACGGCAAATTTCCATGCCATATTCTGAGAAGGCGAGACGGCGCTGAACGGGAGTAACGCCATTTGCCAGATAGGTATTGCGATTGTTGTTGGGGTAAGGACTGCCAGAGGCGAGACCGCTGCCATCCATCCAGTTGGCACTGGTAATAAAGTTATTGTTGTAAAATCCACTGCGCTTTCTGGCAAGGCTGTAGGAGCTAATTCCCACAGGTCTGATCGAGTTGTCTACAGAGGTGTCAATGTTATTTCTGAGATCGTAATCACCCTGATCGCGGAAACCATCATTGGAGCCAGAGCCAGAACCAATGCTAGCGGGTGCAGAAACGATCGTGGTTGAATCTGAAATAATCGTTGCCGATCGCCATTCATCACCAAGGGTGCAAGTAGAACTAGAGCCAGGACGGCAGGCAAAGTTAGGGTTGAGGTTTGCACCCGCTGCTTTCGTAGTTCCACCATTGCGCGTATAAAAGTTTGACCAGTCAGATGCCAGAGCCGTATTAAACTCCTCTACAGAAGTCGTGCCTCTAATATGGAGGTTAAAGTCACCCTTGATATAAACGGGGGTATTGGTAACCATCACAATACCTTTTTCGCCAAACTTAGTATCTGACTGTGGGGGAGTTGTGAGTGAAGGTTGCGTCGTACCCGTGCCTCGCCACAATCTGCGTCCGTTAATCAATCGAATGCCATTAGGACGACGGGTCGGGTCGAGCAAAAAGTCTGTAGGACTAAGTCTTTGGCGGAGAGTCAGCGAGGTAGAAGTATCGCTCAAATCGGAGAGCGCATCATCGCGACTGGCATAGACCAAGCCACTATAGGGCAGCATATAGTCCGTGGGAACCCCTCCGGGTGACGCACTATTGACCGCACCCGTTGCCACAGCACCACGCAACAGGTTGAGATCGAGGTCAGTTACTCTAATTTCAAGAGGTTGGCGTTGCTCGATTTCGAGATCGTTGGTAGCCGTATCGTCAGCAGTGCCTCCTATACCGTCTGGCCCCACCGCTTTGATAGTCTTTTCGTTGCGGGTCATCGACTTGACCTCACGAGCATCTAAAAAGGAAGATTCTTTAATCGCTCCATGGGGTAGCGAAATGCCTGCAACGGGAGTCGTCGTCCTGCTCGAAACCAAAGCAGCAGAATCGTAGCCTAAAACCTGCAAACCACACTGGGCGGCATGAATCGCTGACTCATCCGCTAGGGTCAAGTTCGCAATCCCACCTGCTGAACTCAAACGAGTTAAGGCTCTTCTGAGCGGAGCATTCACAAACCGTCCATCGGGAAAGACCAAGTTTGCTTCGTAGATCAACTGATCTTTTACAGCCCAAGCACCTGATGCAGGCTCAGCACCGATAAAAGCTGCATTGGTGGAGTCCAGTTTGATGGCATCACCCGTATTAATGCCCAAACCTGCAATCGTAGTAGCTGGGGGCGGATAGACAATGCCGTTAATTGATTTCCCTGCATTTGAATTAAATACAGGGTTAAGCGCCTTACCATCAGCCATCATATCTGGCGTACCGTCAAAGGTAGGAGGAGAGCCAGTAGGTAAATCGACAACACCGCTAACATCGGGCAAACCACTTAGATTTCGTGCTGTGGTGCTATTGGTAGGGTCATAGTAGTTGGCAATACAAGCCACTGGGTTTTGCGTCGTCCCATTGGTAAATTTGTAGTGATAGGCAACAGAGGCACGCATGCGCAAATCGCCTTTAAGGTTCCTGTTGGCATTGGTAGCATTTTCGACGCTGGGTGTCAGGATCGTGGTTGACGCAGATGCCAGAGGTGTACCGTCAGGTAAAACATCCCCAGGAGACATGGGCATTTTGTCCGACCAAACCACGGGGAACTTAGACTCATCTACCCCTGTAGTAATCGATTTGATCGAGTTTTCGATAACATCCAAAACGGAATTGGTTGTAGCAGACAACCGAGGCGGGGCAGGCAAAAATGAGTTCTTGCGCTCGTAGATCCCTGCACCTGTGATCACGCGTAAGCCACCAAGGGTTGGAGTAGTCGTATTGGGAGAAGTAGCGGTTACAGGGCTGGCGGCGGCGCTGACCTCCCAGTAACCATCACGACTCACATCACCCAAGTCAACGATCGTACTAATTTGAGTGTTGCGATAGCGATCGTTATTGCCCGCACCAGTCGTATCCCACTGGATACCCGATGGTGTATTGGCAATGTAGTGAGGAGTTGCCTGATCGGCGATCAGAGAGTTTCCGTTTAACCACAGGGCAGGGAGGTTATTCCCAACCAAAATGCGATCGCCAATGAGATTCTCTTTTTGATCGACTTTTTGCTGTGCAGGTTGTGTAGCAGGGAGGGAGAGATTGGTTCCAGTAATTCGGAGCTGTAGATCGGTTGTTGTATTCCCCGCAGGTAAGCCCTTGGCATTATCTACATAGGAACCAGGTGCAGTTGTATAGGCAGCACCACTCGTATCCAGTGGGAGTCGCCAAACTAGAGGAGGGACTAAAACAAAGTCAGGCGTGGTAATAATTTTGCCATTTGAACCCGTCCCGCTAAAAATCGTAGCAGCCGCAAAATTACCCCCCGAAGGATTTTTTAGCGCATTATCTAATCCTGCACCCGTGAGATCGTTAAAGTTGACCTCTTTAAATGGAACTTTGCGAACGAGGGTTTTAAAATATGCCTCATACTCCGTGTTATAGGCATCAACGATTTGAGATGAAGATGCCGTGGTGAGCGTACCTGTAGATGCGCCCAAAGTGAGGGATTGGGTATTTAAGCGAGCTTCAACTGCCTGAACCACTGAACGGGGGTCATTTGGTACCCCTGTAGTTGGCAAAGGCCAACTCTGTGGGGGTGTCGTGGCGGTAGGCCACCGTAAGAAAGCCCCTTGGATGAGGACATTGAGGCGCTGATTTAGTGCGGCATCATTAAATGCCACTTCTTGCCCGACATTGGTTACCGTTTGAAGTGCATTGGTGGCTGAAACTGTACCCGTACCACTAACGGTCACTTGACCACCCGTAATAACCCTAGGGCTGAATGTAGAAGGATTGACTGTCGAACCCGGAACACCTTTAAACAGATGGTAGTTTACGCCATTTAAAGCGGTGTTGCTGCTAAGGGCGTCACCTACGGCGACATTTCCCCCTACCGTAACTTTGGCATTCTGCTCGTTGTAATTACAGGATCCTGGGTCGCTGACCTGATAAAAATTGACGCTACCCGTTGCATCGGTTGTATTGTTAACAGCCGTAGAACTGGATGTATAAGCACCAGCCAAAAGATTACCGTTAGTGACAACGCGACCGTTGAGGCGAAATGTAGTACTACGGGCTAGCTCAAGGTCACCATCAAACCAAACTGCGTTGTTATTAAGAGGTTTGCGCGAGCGGTCTTGCTGTAACTCAACTGCATTAAATGATTGGTTGATGTTAAGGTCGCTGGCGATCGCCTCATATCGCGCAGGATCGAAAGCAGGATTTGTGGAAATCGAAGTCGAAACACCTGGGATCTGCGTGATGGGAATAGTCACCGCATAGATAAAGAAGCTCTTTTTGATTTGGCTACCTTGGGTTTCCCAACCACCACCACCACCAGCCTGCCCCGCAGCTGCGGCCGCCACACAAGCACCACTAACTGCGCCCGTATCCATAGGTCTAGAGCGAGCCTCTAGATAACTAACCGAGCGTGATGGGGGATACGCACCACCTGCGGGCGTGCGGAATAGAATGCTATAAAGTCCATAGGTGTCAAACTTACCGTTGCCATCCGTATCAATCGGGAATTTCCAAACTGTATTGGCAGTTTCGCTAGGTGGAATAGAAGTTACACTGCGTCCACCAGCGGTGGAATTAATGGCACCTGATTTATCGATATCGTCGTATATCTGTAAGCGAATTTCGTCCCCAAAGGTATAGGTGGGGTTACCGTTAATCTGGTTGTAAAAATCCGTATCTGAGGGCGTCGATCGCGGCAGGTTAGGGTCAGCAATCAACTGGGCGAGCTTGGCTCTAGCACGATCTAGAGCTGGAGTGGCTGCACTTCTAAATACTTCGTCAACACGAGCGCTGGCAGCACTTTTGGCACGATCTGAAGATCTGGCAATCATCACGGTTACCAGCAAAGTTACCAAAAGGGTAACGATGATTGTGGTAGGTAACACAAAACCCGCCGTACCGCGCTTGCTTTGATTTAAAAGACTGCGGACAAATCGGCGACTAATACGAAATGGGCTGCCAATTTTGATCAACCACTTTCTGAGTTTTGCAATAAAGTTGGCAAAAAATTGATTGATGCTTCTCTGATTGCGGTTTGACATGCCTTTAACCCGTTGATTAACCCGTTATTGTTTGTCAGTGTTTAGGAGATCTGCTAACAAAAAGTAAAGCAAGACTGCTAATTAAAATATGTTGGCTACCTTCGTGTGGCTAGCCCTTCGCCATGATGCTACCCACACAACTCAGCAAAGTTAACACTGTCTTGCTAATATGTATAGATTTTTTTAGGATTTTTGTGTTTTTAGGAAAATCGGCGGAAACTAACAGAAAACCAAAATGAGTCAAAAATTCCACCGATCGCGAGGCCAACCACAGCCAAAACCAGCAAAAGCACAACCGTTTTCCATCTAGATAAATTTACAGATTTTGTCTGCAACCCCACCGTAGCAGCAGCCCCTGCCACGCCTCCAGCCAATAGATAGGAAATCCAGACCGTCGGGGCAGAATCAACCAGGAGTAGGGCAAATATGGCGGCAAAAGCGATCGTGATGATTGTTACCAACCAATCGAGCTTATTTAAGTTTTCATCTTTGCGATCGGGCTCCTCATAATCGTCTCCCCAAAGGCAAAAAACCAGAAATGCACTGGCAGCACCCGTCGCGATCGCACTAGGAACAAGCCCACCATAGAGAAAAGCGATTAGAGCCGTTGCTGCTATTGCGATCAAGCCCCCTAGATTAAAGGCGATCGCCCAGGTTGCTGCTAGGGATATACTGAGCAAAAGCAGGCAGTCAAGGAAACGACTCTCACGAAACAAAAAGCGTAAGTAATAGCCGAGAAAACCGTAGCCCAGTAACAAAACTGCTAGCTGAACCAGTAGGATGACTCGGATAAAAATACCTTTGATTTTGATATACATAATCTTTTCAAAATCTTTTGAATTAGTGAATTAAAGTAACAGTTAGTTAGCAGCGCTAAAGACTATGACTTATTTCAATCAATTGAGCACTCAAGAATTTAGTCCCCTCAAATATAATCCCTTTGTCGTCACCTCTAAGCCTCTGACCGATGACTGGAAACGATGGATTGTGGAGAATAAACTGTTAGGGGCGGATGATGATTCATTGATTCAAACTCTAGTTCAGCATGGCATTGATGCCACTGCAGCGCGTAAAGAGTTACAAATTGTTATAACTCATCCCTATTTTCAAGCAGGCAGAAACTTTGCCGACGCCCTTAGAAAGCTCGAATCTCACGCCAATGTCAGCATTAAGCTAGCGGAACTATCGCCCAAACAACAGCAAATAGAGCGTCGAGACAAACTCACGCGACAGGAGTTTTTAGAAAATTATTACGCCACCAGTACCCCCGTGATTTTGACTGGACTGATGGATAACTGGCCGGCGTTATCTCTATGGAGTCCTGAATACCTAAAGGCTAACTATGGGGACATCGAAATTGAAGTACAAACCAACAGAAATGCCGATGCCTTATATGAAATTAATGTCGATCGCCATCGCAAGAATCTGCTCATGCGCGACTACGTTGACATGATCGTCAGTGCGAGTTCAACCAATGATTTTTATATGGTTGCCAACAACCACAATCTCGATCGCGAAGAAATGAGAAGTCTGATCGAACAGATTGAATTCTTTCCCGAATATCTCGATCCAAACGATACAAAAGGCAAAACCTACTTTTGGCTTGGGCCTGCGGGTACGATTACACCCCTGCATCACGATCCCGTCAATTTAATGATGGCACAGGTTTATGGACGCAAACAATGGAAGATGATCCCTCCCTATTACAACCATTTAATCTATAACTACAAGGGAGTTTTTAGCGAAGTTGATTTAGACAACCCTGATTACGATCGCTATCCATTATTCAAACAGGTCAAAATACTCGATGTGTTATTAGAGCCGGGGGAAGTCATTTTTGTACCTGTTGGTTGGTGGCATCACGTGCGATCGCTGGACATCAGCATCTCGCTTTCATTCACAAACCTATTATTTCCCAATCACTACGAATGGAGTTTTCCTGATATTCAGCGTTAACCCACTCCATCACATCCGCTTTTACAAGTACGCAGGTGCGAGTAAGATGAGCCGAGCGTGATGGAGAAGTAGAGCGATCGAGATTTTAAACCCAAGCAAGAAGGTCTTTAACTAGAAATGGCTCCAATCAATCCAACAGCAAAGTCTGATGCAAATGCATCGATCGGTGGAATCGGGCTAACTCAAAGCCCAAAGATTAGATTCCTTTTTGATATTGGCATAATCTTGGGAGCCACACTGGCACAATGCCTCTGGATGTGCCAGTTTACCTCAGTGAAAGTGGGATTGGTAAATTTACTCCCCACAGCCTTATTTCTGGCAATTTGGTATTTTTGCGTCAAAGTGGTAGCCAATCCAAAATACTTTTGGTTATGTTTTGGCTTGGGATTTGTGCTGACCCTAAGACTTCCCATTACCCTCACGAAGTTCTTAGAACCGATCGATTGGACGATCTATCTTGCCATGACAGGATTGGTCTTACGGAAAATTTTTGATTACTTTAAAGCTAAGCAATCACTGGTTTTTGCGATCGCGGCGATCGCGATCGTTGGCTTTAACGCGATCGGGCATCTTTCCCTCAACTCTCCATTTACCTATTCCTTTCGTACCATTCATCACGTCGCTTCCAACTTCACGCCTGGCGTTGAAAACAACCAATCATGGGAATGTCCCTATGAAATGCCCAACTTGGCAGTAAGTTGCGATATGCGCCACTTTATCTCACCAGAACGGATATTTACGGAACCGAACTACGATGCTAGTTTCTCGGTCTTCATGAGCAGATTTTTTTACGGCTATGTCAGTTCTCTGGTTGGCGTAGAAGGACATCGCTGGTTTGCGAGTTTCAGCCTCAATCTATTCCTTTGGTTTGGTGCCTGTGCAGCCCTATTTAGAACCTGCATTTTGACAGGACTTGATCGCCGAATTGCCTTAACCGCTATGCTTTGCTGTGCGTCTGGCTGGGAGTTTGTCAGCTTTGTCGGACAACCATCCCCCCAACTCACCGCCTATGCTTTTGCGGCGATCGCGATCTGGGCAACCGTAGAAATTATCCATATCAACCAGCCCGAAGCCATTGCTCCCGAAGAGAGCAGTATCGAAAAGAATCTAACGGCAAGTCAAGTACTTGACTCCGAAACGGCGCTAGGACAAAAAAACGCGCTAATTACACTTCTTGCTTTAATCATTATTTCTGGTGGACTTGCTTATGAGATCTATCCGTTAACCCTAGTCAGCGCAATCCTGCTGATCGTTTATCGCCAGAGGTTCTTAGCGATCGCGATCGCGGCAACGCAAATCTGCCTAGTTATCCTGTGGAAGGAAGTATCTCTTGCGAAGTTTTTGGGTACACTCGGCAATGTTGAAAGTCAAAGTAGTGGCATCAAAAATCTGACCTATAGCTTGCAAACTTGGCTAGATATTTTCTGGAAATTTGACTGGTACAAAGGTTTTTACTTTATTGCCAAAGGGATGCAATCTTACATCTATGGAAGCTATATCGTTGGCGCGATCGCAACCCTAATTTTTGTAGTTTATTTAATTAGAAAGCAATTAAAACAACCCGATCGTTCCCATCGATTATTGCTTTCGATCTGCCTTTCTCTGACGACTGTGATGCTCTTAGCCACAATTTTCACCACCCCGCAAGCACATATTTGGAGCGGAACGGGTATGCAACCGAGGTTGGCAGCCTTTGTTTATCCAGTCAATATTATTGCCATCGCCGCGATCGCCAATTGGTTGCTCAAACAATATACCTATGCTATTGCGGTGGGCACATTTTATATTTCTAATTTAGATTTGACTGGTTTAGCATCGATGTCACAAATTTTTGATTACGGTGCGATCGGTCTCTATTGGAAGTAAATCTAAGAACTTCAAAACAACGGCTAAAACAAATTATGGAATGTCCTTTGTGTGGTCACACAAAATTTGTCAATCATGGGCAAGTCAAATACGAGAAAAAAAGACAGGGCAAGAAAATTTACGAGTGTGCTGCTTGCCATGCAATTTTCACAGATGATTTCACTGAAGAGTCACCCCCAAATAGTCCGAGCCGTGAATTTTTCTTCCCTGAAGTCAATTTTTTAAAAGATAGCCTCAATCAAAAATTCCGTTATAACGGAACGCATATCCAAGGTCATCGCTTTATCGATGGGGTTATTAAAAATTTAAAAACTTGGTTTGAGCAATTCAACCATGATTTCCAAGGTTCCCACTCAATTCAACAATTGAGCCAAGACCTAGGAATCATTTTAGGGTTTACCCTCCTGCAAGCAGTTTGGATGACGCTCTTTACTTCCTTAAAAGTCGGTCTATTAAATTTAATTCCCACTTTCTTAGTTTTAGCAATCTGGTATTTCTTCATCAAAGTTGAATTCAATACCCAACCCTTTACAAAATATTTTTGGCAGATTTTCTTACTTGTATTCATCCTAACCTTAAGATTTCCAGCAACCATTTCACGCAATTTAGAACCTTTTAACTGGGTTATTTATTTTGCGGTAATTGGCTTAATTCTGTTCAAATTAGTGAGTTACTTTAAGGTTAGACAAAAACTAGCTTTAATCATTCTCACAAGTGTATTGATTGTATATAACTCGCTGGCTCATATTTCCTCAAACTCACCCTACACCTATGTCCCAGGCATTGCCGTAAATTATCCATTTGCCTGCCCCCACGAGCATCCAGAATTCATGGTCAACTGCGATCTCAATCACTTTACTGCCTTAGAAAGAATTTTTGTGGAGCCCAATTTTGATGCTAGTTATTCAAAAACACTCAGAAGATTCTTTTTTGGTTATTTAAGCTCTTTAATTGGATTTGATGGACATCGTTGGATTGCCAGTTTCTCGCTAAATTTATTGTTTTGGTTGTTTGCCTGTTCGGCATTGTATAAAACTTGCCTAACCTTTAAGCTCAGCGAACGAGGTGCAGCGATCGCAATTCTATCCTGTGCTTCCAGTTGGGGTTTTATAAGCTTTATTGGGCAGTCAGGTATGTACGTAGCGTCCTATGCTATTTCTGCAATCATGATATGGGCAACACTAGAAATTATCGAGAGCAACAATCTTGCAAAGATAATGCTTATGAGCATGCTAATTCTCACAGGCTCTCTAATTTATGACATTTATCACCTCACCATCGCTTGTTTATTGACCCTCTTTATATTTAGAAAAAAGGTAGTAGCGATCGTAACTCTGACCATACAAATTTTGATTGCAATTATTTGGACAGAGATATTTTTAAAACTAGTTTTAGGAACCATTGGATGGCAAGAAAATATAGATTTTATTACCCTGAGCATCCATGCATGGCTGACAAAATTTGCTCGTTTAGATATTGGTTGGCTTCTCAAGTTTATTTGGCGAGGTGCAGAAGCAGTAATCTATGGGGGCATGATTGTTGGTGCTTTAGCAGCAGTCATTTACTTGATGGATTTATGGAACCGTTATCGATCTAAGCAAGATCTGAATAGCCGCTTACCCCTGACCATTTCCATCGCCATCATAGCCCTCGTCTTCCTCTCAGTGGCTATCGTGGCTCCTGAAGCAGATCGCTGGAGTCCAACAGGCACACTACCAAGGCTGACTTTCTATACCTATCCAATTTTTACGATCGCTCTAGCGGCGATCGCGGATCGTTCCATCAAGAGTTACTACGCCTATAGTGGGGTTGTCCTCACCTTCCTATTTGCCAATATAGACATCACAGGCATTGCTTCCATGGCACCTTTTTTTGACTATGGCTTATTTGGAATCTATTGGAAACCCTAATTTTCGGTTCTAACAAGTTGGCTTACTTTGCTCCGAAGTCCTTAACCCGAATTCAAAATTCCTAGGTAATTGCGATCGAGCTATGGGTAGGAATTGAGATCGCCATACCTTCTCTTGCCATCACGGCACTAGGAAACTTTTCTTGCACTTGACGACCGATCTCATCCAAATAATCATCGCTATGCACGGGATCGTGATGGAAAATCACGAGGGTTTTGACGTTTGCGGCTTCCGCTAATTTGACAGCTTCTTGCCATGTTGAATGCCCCCAACCTACCTTAGGAGAGGTTTTCGACCAATATTGTTCGTCGCTGTAGGTAGCATCAATAATCAAAACATCAGCATCCCGCGCTAGGTGAACGAGGCTTTCATCAATGCGATCGGCAAAGTGCTCTGTATCGGTCGCATAGACAGCGGACTCATTGCCCCAACTCACGCGATAACCCGTTGCTTCGCCTGGGTGATTTAACATGCCCGGCTCCACCGTTACCCCATTGCCGAGATCGATTTTGCTAGGCACTTCTACATCACGGAAATGCATGGCTGCACCCATAATTCTGAGAGGCACGGGGAAGTTAGGATGTAGCATCTGCTCTTCTAAACGGTCTTGCATGGTTTGCCCGTTGGGTGCAACCTTGCCATAGATATGAAACGTATTGCCCTTAATAAAAGCTGGGGTAAAAAAGGGAAATCCTTGTATGTGATCCCAATGGCTATGCGTAAAGAACAAATGAGCATCAATGGGCATTTCCTTAAGCAAATGTTGCCCTAATACTCTTAAACCCGTTCCCCCGTCAAAAATAAGTCGTTTACCGTGACATCGCATCTCAACACAGGGCGTATTACCGCCATAGCGCACCGTGCTAACTCCAGGAGTTGCGATACTTCCTCTTACACCCCAGAAATGGATTGAAAATTGGCTGTCAGAAATGGACATGGGTAAATTAAGGTTAAGTTAATTTTGAGCCATTGTGTCTTACGTCTCAAGAGAATATTCAATTGCTGGGTTGATACTATACTGACATAAGTCGTATGTAGTTCAGTTTGCCTAAGTTTAGCAGTTGTCTATGCATCAACGCTATCAGGAGTAAACCAAGAATTTATACTATTTACCATTATTTCACTAGTATGGCTACCCGATCGCGCAAACACCATAGAAGTCTTTGTAGAAAGTAAGCCTAAACTCGCTCATTCAATCAGATTTAGGAGAAGACTTTCGTTAGCCATGCCATGATGAAAGCAAAAGCCTCATGAAAGTCAAAGATTTATAGAGTGCAAAAGTTGTGACAGTTACTCAAACCATCTCAGCCCCAAATTCAGTAACCCTCTCTGTACAGGGCATGAAATGTGCAGGTTGTGTCGCCGTGGTAGAAAAACGTCTCTCAGATTGTGAGGGTGTGCGTGCGGCGAGCGTCAACCTACTCACAGAGAGAGCAACGGTTGTCTATGAAAGTGAGATCGATCGCACCGAACTCGTAGAGCATTTGGTCAAAGCGATCGCATCAGCAGGGTTTGCAGCGCAACCCCAAGCAGCCAAACCAACGCCCCAACAGGCATCTCTAGCGGCATCTGTAGAAGCCTCGCAGTCACGGGTTTCTAATATCCTGCTAAATTTTCAGCGAAATCTGGCAAAGTGGGACATGGTTCCGCCGATCGCTTTGATCGGTCTGGCATTGGTGGGGCATTTAGGTCCCATGGGAATTTTACATCTGCCCATTCTCAGCAATATGTACGCTCACTGGGCGATCGCAACCTTGGCGTTATTAACCTTGGGGCGAGAGATCTGGTGGGATGGGGCAAAGTGTCTTTGGTACCGATCGCCCAATATGAACTCTTTGGTGAGTCTAGGGACGATTTCTGCCTATATCGCCAGTGTGGTGGCACTGTTTAAGCCTGAGTTAGGCTGGCACTGCTTTTTTGAAGAACCCGTGATGATGTTGGGGTTTGTGTTGCTGGGGCAGTCGCTACTGACCCGAGCCAAGGGACGTGCTTCTGACGCCATTCGCACCTTAATGAATTTACAGCCACCAACGGCGAGGTTACTGGTGGGGAACGTGCAACTGCCCACCGCTGTGGAAGATTTGCAGGTAGGCGATCGGATTGTGGTGCTGCCGGGCGAAAAAGTCCCTGTGGATGGCGTAGTAATTGCAGGGGTTTCTAGCGTAGACGAGTCGATGCTGACAGGTGAGTCTCTGCCTGTCGCTAAGCAGGTGGGCACAAGGGTCACAGGTGCAACGCTCAATTTAACGGGGGCAATCACCGTAGAGGTGATGCAAACGGGCGAAAAAACGACATTTGCCCGCATTGTCGCCTTGGTCGAGGCCGCTCAAGCTAGCAAAGCGCCGATTCAACAACTGGCGGACAAGGTTGCGGGATATTTTGCCTATGGGGTAATGGCGATCGCGACCCTGACCTTCCTGTTTTGGTGGGGAATTTGGCATAGCGACTTGATTTTTAGCCTTAAATTGGCGATCGCAGTTTTGGTGGTAGCCTGTCCCTGTGCTTTGGGGCTTGCAACGCCCACCGCAATTATGGTGGGTACGGGCATGGGCGCAGAAAGGGGCATTTTGATTAAGGGTGGCGCTAGCCTAGAAAAGGTACATAGCCTCACTGCCGTGGTGTTTGATAAAACAGGTACGCTCACAACGGGCAAACCTGAAGTAACCGATGCGATCGCCGATCTAGAGTTTCCGTTTCAAGAACTAGCGATCGGATGGACGGGTGCATTCGCAGACGAGACTGCCGATCGCCAACTCCTCCAACTTGCCGCCAGTGCCGAAGCGGGCGCAAATCACATTTTAGGAACGGCAATTCTGGCAAAAGCCCAAAGCCTTGGGTTAAACACACTCCCAGCCCAAACCTCAGAATCGTTTACGGGCAGTGGGGTTAAGGCGATTCTCAAGCAAGATCGCGCTGAGCAAAATAGCGACGGACAAACAATCTATGTCGGCAATCAAACTTGGCTGACCGAACATAACGTCAAAATTCCACAGATGGCTCTGGAACTGGGCGATCGCTTTGCCCAAGCAGGTAAAACTCCCGTATTCGTGGCAGTTCAAGCAGGATCGAATTCCCCCATTGCCTTTGCGGGTATGATCGCCATTCAAGATCGAATTAAGCCTGAAGCACCCGAAGTGGTAAAAACCTTACAGAATATGGGCTTACAGGTGTGGATGCTGACGGGAGATCGCAGGGAAACAGCACAAGCGATCGCGGCTCAACTGGGCATTGACCCATCCCAAGCGATCGCCGAGGTGAAACCCGATGGCAAAGCGGCAGTGATTCAACAACTCCAGCAACAAGGACAGCGGATAGCTATGGTGGGGGATGGCGTCAATGATGCCCCTGCCCTCGCCAATGCCACGGTGGGGATCGCCCTGAGTTCGGGTACAGATGTAGCCATGGAAACCGCTGATATCGTGCTAATGCGACAGGGAACAAACCAAGATCGGCATCAAGGAATTCAAGATGTCGTCGTAGCGATTCAACTCAGTCGTGCCACATTTAGCAAAATTCGTCAAAATCTATTCTGGGCATTTGCCTACAACACGCTCAGTATCCCGATCGCCGCAGGCGTACTATATCCCAGCTTGGGAATTTCTTTAAATCCCATGATTGCTGGACTGGCAATGGCATTTAGCTCTGTGAGTGTAGTAGTTAGTTCGTTATCCTTGCGCTGGTTTAGATAAACTCGTAGATTCACCAGATTATTGATGTAAATGTCTGGATGTAAATCGACCTGTAAAAACCTGAATGACTAAATAAGGCTTGCTCACCGTCAACAAGCGGTATATTGTGATGCCCGTATGAAAACGGCATAAAATCCGTTTGCTTTCTGTGAGGAGCATTTATGAAAAATTTTTTATACCTAGTTTTATTGGGTCTACCAACGGTTTGTGTCGGCGCAGTCATGGCTGAACCGATCGCCTCACCTTCAACTACTTCTAGATTGATTTCACAAACAGCTCCTCAACCTCATCTCAAAACAAGTCCTACGTTAACGATCGCAGATCGATCGCCCCAAACACCTATTCAGAACCCTGTAGAGATCGACGAAGTTTCAGGAAATCCAGTTATAAAATCCTCACTTCCTTCAGCGATCGCAGCTCCAACGGAAACACAGAAACTGCTCGATGAGATCGATGAACAAAAGTTGAATCGTTCTAACTATCGCGATCGCAGCAACCCAACGACCAATATCCCTCAAAACAAAACCCAGCCTACAGCCCAGAATGTCACCTCGGTCTCGCAGTTCTCAGATGTGCGTCCAACCGATTGGGCATTTACAGCCTTGCAATCCCTAGTTGAGCGGTATGGCTGCATTGCAGGCTACCCCGATCGCACCTATCGCGGTCAGCGTGCCATGTCTCGTTATGAATTTGCCGCAGGGGTGAATGCTTGTTTAGATAAAATCAACGAAATCATTTCGGCGGGACTAGCAGACAAAGTCAGCAAGGAAGATCTCGCCGCCCTCCAAAAACTGCAAGAAGAATTTGCTGCTGAGCTAGCAGCCCTCAGGGGACGAGTCGATGCCTTAGAAGCAAAGACAGCGAAACTTGAATCCCAACAGTTTTCCACCACGACTAAACTATTCGGGCAAGCCATTTTTGGCTTACAGGGACGCTTTGGCAACACGGCAGATTTAAATCCTCGTGATGGGGTTAAAGAGACGCGCGATCCTGCTGCGGCTCTAACCTATGGCTACAATTTACAACTGACGCTTCTGACTCAGTTTAGCGATCGCAGTTATTTAATCACAGGCTTGCAGTCTGGAAACCTCAATACGGGTGCAGGGTTTAGCAATGCTCCGTACTTTCTCAACGATACCTTTACCCGCTTAGGCTACGAATCGGATACCAGTAATAGAATCCTGTTGAGCGATCTGTCTTATCGCTTCCTTGTGGGCGATAAACTTGCTGTAATTGTCGGCGCGCAGGGCGTCAATCCGATCGCCGTATTTCGAGGGCCAAATCGCTATGAAAGTGCTGGGCAAGGTGCAATTTCGGCTTTTGCCCAACGTAACCCAATCCTTGGGCTTGGTAGTACACAGGCAGGGCTTGGCATTGACTGGCAAATCAGCGATCGCGTCAGCTTACAGGCAGTCTATTCGGCAGGGAACGGCTTTAACAGTGCTGCAAATCCTACAGAAAGTGGCGGCTTATTTAATGGGTCCTCTACAATCGGCGTACAGTTGGCGATGATTCCTGTCGATCGCCTTGATGTCACGCTCTATTATCTCAACGCCTACTCTACCAACGCACTCTTGGGCACTGGCGTGGGTGACAACATTATTGGTTCGCTGGGCTCTCGCCTATCTACCAATGCGTTTGGAGCGAATCTTGGGTGGCGGGCTAGTCGTCACCTCACACTTGGGACTTGGGGTGGCTACACGACCACCAATGTACTAGGAGCAGGCTTATCGGGTACAGTTGAGACCACAAACTGGATGGTATATTTGAATATGCCTGACCTGTTTTCTCAAGGAGATTTAGCAGGAATTTACGTGGGGCAACCACCCAAAATTACCAGTAGCACGATTAGCTTAAATGGTATACCCGCTTTAAATCTGCCCAGCGCAATCTCAGGTACAGGTGGCGTTTTTGGATCGCAACCCGCTAGTACAACCCACGTCGAGCTTTTTTACCGTTTTCGCGTTTCTAATCACATCAGTATCACCCCAGGGATCTTGTTCTTGCTTAACCCTGTGCATACCAGTAGTAGTGACACGATCACGGTTGGCACTTTACGGACTACTTTTACGTTCTAACAGAGGGAATGATGTCTAATTCATTAATGCTCAAAATTTCGACCGTTGCAGCGGCTGCGGGTGCGGCTGTAATGCAAATGCCATCTGCTGAAGCCCAGACCATAGCAGTTCCAGTCACTGGTGGTGGATTTGTCGTTCGGTATGATACTACTGAGGGCTTCAATGCCTCCTATGTTACTACGCCAACCTTTGTTACCCCAGTTGGGACAATTGCGGTAACTGGCACTCCTAGTCTTCCTGTTTGGCAACCTGGAATTACGATTGATTTAACTGATACCCCAATTGGTGTAAATATCAATAACATCAATGGCAGTATTTCGCTCAATGACGGTAGAAATGCGACACTTGTTAACAACCAAGCATTTTTGCAAGCACTTGCCAGAGTGACTCAAGGGGTAGAACCTGTTCTCCCTGAAGAGTTACCTAGTTTCACAGTCACTGACATTACAGCAAAGTTTCAAAGTGGTTCGCTCAATGTACCGCAATCAGCTTTTAGTGCATTGCCATCGCCACAAGTTGTAATTCCAATCACCAATGGAACGTTCACGCTCAATATTCCTGAGAACCAAGCCGCATTTCCAGTGATTACCTTCAATAGTGTCATCACCCCCCTAGGAACTGCCAATCTTACCTTTACATTTCCTGCGTCCGTCCCATGCCAGTGCGGATCTTTCATTCCTATTGCTAGCCCTGCAGATATTAGCGTTGTCGCGAATGGCACCATTGCGCTTAATGATGGACGTACAGCCAATATCAATAATCGCCTTGTCACATTTCAAGCTAATGCTAGAGTTACAAATCCGATTTTCAGCATCTACACTGTTGCGGATGTTCCTGAAGTTCCATTTACGGTTGTAGGTGACTTTAGCAACTTTAATATCAGTATCCCAGCCTCAGATATTACATCTCCAGTCACACCTTCACCTACCTTCCCCACATTCCAGTTCACTCAGGACTCTAATAATAATCTCGTCCCTAATCAATTTCCAGAAATAACAGATGATTCTCCTCTCGCCCAAAGGCGTTTCTAGTTTTTCTGAAATCAGCTCATAAAGGACGAACAAAAATGTAGTTAAAGCTGAGGCTGACGCGATCGCTGTCGCTGAGATTGGGTGCAACCCCATGCTTAAGCCAACTTGGAAAGATAACAATTACGCCTTGTTGAACTTCGATATCGATCGCATCGGCAATGTAAGGCGTGTAGCTTGAGACTCTGGGCTGCATAAACACTCTGGCATTGCGCGGATCGTGAAACGTGAGGTTGCCTGAGTTGGGCGGCGTTTGCACGTAGTAAACACCGCTAAACAGACAGTTGGCATGATCGTGAACGACATTGCCCGCATATTGCGGGTTGACGTTCGCCCAGCAGCGATCGGCTTGCATTTTTACCTCACCGTACCCAATGGCTTTAGCGGTTTCTAACACAGCGGCATCGATGAGTTGCTTGAAGCCCTGTAGCTGCGGTAAAGAGAATAAATTTGTCTCGCTCTGCCAACCCAAGGGTGCAGAGGTTCGCATTGCTCCTTTTTCGGTTTCTTTGAGTTGATAGATTGTCTCTAAAAGTTGCTGGTTCAGCGCTTGATAATCCTGTAACTTAAAGCTAAAAACTGGAGTCGGAAATAAAATATTTCCTTCCATTGTCCAAACCGCGTTAGGTGTCATACAAATTGCTCAGCTCTCAAGATTGTGACCTAAATGTTGAAGCTTTGTTGGCATTATCTATGCCGATTATTTTCGAGTAGTAAAATGGACTTCAAGGCATTTTTTAGGGAGTTATATAGTAGTAAGACCGAGCTAATTATGCAACGCCGCTAGTTGTCCATATTCAAAAGTTAACCTTCGCTTCCATAACTTTTATGTCAACACAACCATCAGAATTTCCGCATAAGGCAGGACGCGCACAACAAGCAGGGGGCGTTTTAGCGATCGCCAAAGTCGCAGGAAATCTTGCTCTTGCCTCTGGTGTGACGATCGCTTTGCTCTTTGGCATGGTGCTGGCGTTATGTTCTGCACTCTTGCTGATCGTTAAAAGTGGCAATCCTGCCTTAGGACTGGGGATAGCTCTAGTAATTACGATCGCCTTTAACGCGATCGCTTTTTTCGTGTCCCCTTGGATCATGGATTTGGTGCAAAACTGGCTCTATCACACCAAATGGGTATCGATTGAGGAGCTGGAAAGACGTAGCCCAGAGTCAGCCCATGTGATTCGACGCGTTTGCAGTTTGAAAAAAATTAAGCAACCTCGCATTGGGATCATTGACGATCAGAACCCCACAGCTTTTACCTATGGAGCCTTACCCGATAGTGCCCGACTTGTGGTTAGTGCGGGATTATTCACCTACCTAGATGATGATGAAGTTGCAACGGTTTATGCCCACGAGCTAGGTCATATCGTCCACTGGGATTTTGCAGTCATGACGATGGCTTCGACGTTGATTCAAATCATGTACTTGATTTACATTGGCGTTCGGGAAGTTGGTAGAAAGCTTGATGATAAAGCTGAGTCTGCTGCTGCAGTTGTGGCGATGACTGCCTATGTGTTTTATCTGGTTGGTACCTATCTGTTGTTGTACTTGTCTCGCACGCGGGAATACTTTGCCGATCATTTTGCGGCGGAAACAACGGGTAACCCTAACGCTTTATCACGGGCTTTGGTCAAAATTGCCTATGGCATCCTCGAAGAAAGCGAGAAAGCCAAAGAACCAAGTCGCTTGATCCAAGGCACAAGAGCATTGGGGATTTATGATGCCAAAGCTGCCGTATCTACTGGCTCTTCATACCGCATTTCTTCGCAACCTGAAAAAGTAGGCCGCGTGTTTTTATGGGATTTGTTCAACCCTTGGGGATGGTGGCTGGAACTAAGTTCGACCCATCCTTTGACGGGTAAGCGGGTGAGAGCTTTAAGTAACTATGCCGAGCAGTTAGGACTCGATATGGAGTTTGATATGGGGCGGGTAATCGCCGAAGGCAATCAACTCAGTAAGCAACGTCTGTATGGCAGTTTCTTTACGGATCTCCTCTTCTATTGTGCTGAATTTTTGGCGATTGTCGTGGGCTTGATTGTGGGTGCAATTCTTGCCCATGGTGGCATGAATGCAGGCAAAGCCTTCGTGGCAATTCCGCTCCTATGTTTGGGCATTGCCCTTTTGGTCAAGCGTACAGTCATGTTCCCCAGCTCTAAAAATGCTCCGACATCAGACATTATGACGCTGATGTCCGATCCCTATGCCAGTCCATTGCGGGGAAAACCTGTGACGCTTAAGGGCAAGGTCATAGGGCGAGGTGATGCAGGGTATGTATTTGGCTCTGATATGAAACTGCAAGACCAAACAGGCATGATTTATCTGTTGTATGCCTCTCGTTGGGGCCCCATTGGCAACTTTTTGGCAGGCATGAATAAAGTCAAAGATCTAATTGGAACGCAGACCACAACCAAGGGCTGGTTCCGTCGTGGGGTTGCCCCATGGATGGATTTAGAACTGATTACGACAGACAGTGGTAAAAAGCATTCGAGCCATCCAGCATTTTGGTCTTTGGTTGGTGGAATTATCTGCCTAGCGATCGCAGCGCTGCTTTTGGTAGCCAAGTTTTAGTTCAGTCCGGCTACAGCCATAACCGAGAAAACATTCAAAAGCCACGCAATGCGTGGCTTTTGACGTAGGGTGAAGCATTAACCTTTACCAGAATGGGAATTATTCTTTTCGTCCTGCGATCGCAATCCCAGGGTTTTCTCTTCCTGAAACATTTTCGATCGCTTGAATTGCCGCCGCATATCCAGCCATGATGTCTTGCTCCTCGCCACCTAGGTACAAACGCCCAAAACTTCCCACGGCTTGCACTTCTAGAATATTGATATGAGCGGCTTTCTCGGCTTCGTTGGCAGCAAGTGCGGCATAGGCAGCAGGTTCTACTTCTAAAATGTAAAGGGTTTGCCCTGCCAATAACATTTGTCCCCGTCGAAAGCGGTTGATCAACTGTGTTTGGTGTGCGTCAATGTTGCGAATAATCTGACTTGATAGAACGCGGGGTTTTAGCCGCATATCTGCCGTCACACCCAGCATTTGTAAAATCGCCTGACCAGCGGCTTGGGTCTCACCTTGGCTACTAGAGTGAATTTCTAATAAACCATATAACCGTTCGACGATTTGCACCCCAGGACGTACCGATGTGGACTTTAGCGCCACGTCCGTAATGCGGTTAATTTCAATCCCTGGGGAAATCTCAATCCAAAGGGAAGTATCGCCCGGCAGGGGCAAAAAGCCCATTGCCACTGTGCCAAGATAGGCGGCGTGTTGACGTTGTAGATAGTCCAAATAAACATAACTACGCAGATCTATGCCCAAAATTTAATTCTCCATACTTTTTATGTGCGTAGCTTGCAACTTGCATTTTAAGACATAGTTCGATCAAAGTTAACGATCGCGTCGAATTACTCGCTGCCCATCCCTCGGAGATCGCGTCACAAAAGTCAAGCTATCCAATAATTTCCAAGTACTTGAGCAATCACATCAAGATCTCTAGACTCGGGGCTTTAGATTTTAAGACGTTAAGTTTCCAGAAAAAATAGTCACCGATCGCAGCCACCTACTTTGAAATAAGTTGTTGCTTCCATTCTCCTAGCGATCGCTTCCCAGAGGTTTGATTTACGGAAGTTCCAATTCTCATCCATAAATTTAACAATATTGCATTTATAGAATGGAATGCAATTATCTGGCGGAGTACTTAAGAATCCCATCTATGCTGATTTGTGGCAGTTGCAGACAGTACAATTGAGAGTTTTCTTAGGTTCCATTAAGAACTTGTTTTTAGAAGCGATCGTTCGGTCGAGTTGACCAACATTTGTCCGTACAACTCATTTAAAACAGGTAATTGCTCAACTTAGAGGAAATAATGCTTCGAGGGGGTTCAAAGCCACAAG
>NZ_JAZBJZ010000025.1:0-51807 GCF_036349135.1 Tumidithrix elongata BACA0141 | reverse complement strand
GATGATTCAAATCCTCCTAAAACGTCTTGCTTAACTTCTCAAACACTCTCTAATAACAGAGCAAAGTTGAGAATGCCAAAATCATCCGCGCTAAAAGTCAGCATCTTCATACTGCTTCTGGGTTGAGCCATTAATGCTTGAGGAACTCCTGTCAGCATTGCTGTACCCAAACTGACAAGTCCCCACTTCATCAAAGTACGGCGTGAAGCAGGAGAACTTCTTCTCAAAAGTAAGTCTGGAAAAGTCATAGTGGTTGTCCCTGTAAATGTTATCCAAACATTCTTGTGGTTTTGAGATGATTTCTAAAATCTCAAAGTGTTTGTAACTTAAGAGAATGACATGCCTATGATTGAAATCGTGTAACAGTAAATGTGTGAATAGTTGTGACTGTATACTTTGTGTGAATACTTTTCAAATCTTAATCCTTGTAAAGCATAGAAAGATGTATAGGTTTAATACAGGATTTTGAGAGAAGTCTAAATGAGTTCGCTGGGATAATCTTTGCTGTTCTAAACTCATGCTTAAAAGTTGGTAGTAAATGCCCTGAACAGGGTTCTGTCGTATTTCATCAGCAATCTATTTTTACGTTTTGTATCGTTGTTAATCAATTCATCCAATTCACTCAGGAAATAACTCAGCGACCTGTAAAGGTTGATTTTGGAAACAGAGTTGTTCATTCGACTCAGACAAGTAGTCCTCCACTTCAATCGGGAACTCGTCATGAGCTTAAAAAATAGAGAAATAACTTTGACAAACAACAAACGCGCTGTAGGTATCTTCTCTGGTTATCAAGAGGCAGAGGATGCTCTCACGAAACTTCGCTGCGCTGGATTTGCCATGAATCAGGTATCGATCGTGGCAAAAGATTCTGACGTGAATGAAGCGACCCACTTTGACGAAGAGGCAAAGATAGGGGCGGAAGCAGGTGGAGCGGTTGGAGGACTGACAGGATTGCTGGTCGGACTGGGTATTTTATCCGTTCCTGGTGTGGGATTAATTATGTTGGCAGGGACAACAGCCAGTGCGATCGCGACCACATTAGCTGGCGGTGCGATCGGAACGGTTGCTGGCAGTTTAGTTGGTGGGCTGATCGGTCTAGGAATTCCAGAGGATCAAGCGCAGATCTATCACGATTATGTCGTGCGTGGAGACTACCTCGTCATTGTCGATGGCACAGATGCTGAAATCCTTGGCGCTGGGACAATTCTAAGACGTAGAGGAATTCGCGAGTGGGAAGTATATCCCCCTGCGATCGCAAGAAGAGACATTGAGCCTAGCTGTTCGCTGATGAAGTCGTGAAATCTTCAAGATATAAGTACAAGGAGACAAAATCATGCCAGATCGGCCCCCCAACCATGTTGAGTTAGAAAAAGAGGTATTGCCCAAGAGCACTCCCCAAAAACTTAAAATTTTAGATAAACCCAAACGGAAACCTTGGTTGCTTGGCTTATTTGTTTTGATTCCCTTTATGGGTATCGGCTATTTTGCTTACAACCAGCTTGTTATAGTGCCTCAACAGCAGGCAAAGAACAAGATTCAAACGGCTTTAGTCAAGCGGAGCACTCTGACGATCGTGGTTTCTGCAAATGGAACCGTACAACCCCAACAATCGGTGAATGTAAGTCCCAAAACATCAGGGATTTTAAAGCAACTGTTGGTCAAAGAAGGCGATTTTGTCAAAGAAGGGCAAATTCTTGCCTATATGGATGACTCCAACCTGCAGGGGCAACTAAGTCAGGCTCAGGGAAATCTCGCCGCTGCGGAGGCAAATCTGCAAAAGGTGATCGGCGGCAACCGTCAACAGGCAACTGCTCAGGCAACTGCCAAATTGCAGGATTCTCTATTTGCACTTCGCTTAACCGAAAATGATTTGCAGCGAAATCAGTTGTTAAATCAGCAAGGAGCGATTTCCAGACAGGCTTTTGATACGGCGCTAACAACCCGCAATCGCGCTCAAGCACAGGTCAATCAAGATCGGGAAGCTCTGAATCTTTCGCAGGCGGGAGCCCAACAGGAAGACATCGATCAAGCCCGCGCCCAAGTCGCAGCGGCTCAGGGGGCAGTGCAAATTATTCAATCGAATATCAACGACATGGTACTCCGAGCCCCCTTTAGTGGGACGATCGGGCGTAAATTTGCCGACCCAGGTGCATTTGTGACACCCACGACATCAGGGAGTTCGGTTACTTCGGCAACTTCTTCTTCTATCTTATCTCTTGCCTCGACAAACCAGATCGTTGCTCAGGTCTCTGAAGCGAACATTTCCCAAATTCGGCTGGGGCTGGAGGCGACAATTCTGGCAGATGCCTATCCGGGTAAAACCTTTACGGGTCAGGTGACGCAAATTGCTACCCAGTCGGATGTCGTGCAGAATGTGACCAGCTTTGAGGTTAAAACATCGGTTCCCGATCCCAAAAATTTGCTGCGATCGGGCATGAATGTGAACGTAGAGTTCAAAGCTGGAGAGTTGAAAAATGTTCTGGTGGTTCCAACGGGGGCGATCGTCGCTCAGAACAACGTACAGGGCGTGTTTGTGGCAGATGATAAGGGCGGTTCCGTTTTTGTACCGATTACAGCCGGGACAACGGTAAATGACAAAACCGAGGTAAAGTCTGGTTTAAAAGGTAACGAACAGGTTCTGCTCAGTTTCCCCACTGGGACGCGCAAGGTTTCTGCACCTAGGGGTGGGCCTTAATTACTCATGACAAAGCTAGCGAATTCACCACAAATAGTTCGATCGCGACGGCCGCGAAAGCGCAGAATTTCTCTCAGTGAAGTTCTGATCATGTCTGCTGAAACGCTGTGGAGCAACAAGCTGCGAACATTCTTAACGATGTTAGGCGTGATTATTGGCATCTCTTCGGTGATTGCGATTACGGCTGTGGGACAGGGCGTGCAGAGGTCAACAGAGTTACAAATCGAAGCACTGGGAACGAACGTCATGCTAGTGTCGGCTGGAGCTGCCAGAACGGGCGGCATTAGCCAAGGTTCGGGTTCGGCAAGTACGCTGACTTGGGAAGATGCGAAAGCGATCGCGGCACAAGTTCCACCTGCCAAGTCAGTTTCGGCATTCTTACAACGCCCTTCAATTCAGGTGGTCAGGGGCAATACCAATATTTCTACTACCCTGTTAGGAACGGATTTGACTTACCCAGTCATGAAAAATATTCATCCCGAGGTAGGGCTCTTTTTTAGTCAGGGGGATTTGGATGCTGGCAAACCTGTAGCTTTTCTCGGCGCTAAGGTGCGCGATGAATTGTTTAGTCCCGATGAGACTGCGATCGGAGCCGATTTGCGAATTCGAGGCAAGCGCTACACGATCGTCGGCGTGGCAGAATCCAAGGGATCGGCGGGTGGACAGGATCTGGACGATCTGATTTATATTCCACTGACCAATATGTCCGCTCAAATTGTGGGTAATAACGCTCTGACGGGTGTTGCGATTAATGGCTTTTGGGTAGAAGCGAACGATGCCGATCAACTCAACTCAGCGCAATTTCAGGTGACGAATATTCTGCGGTTGCGGCATGGTATTCATCTATCAGCCCCCGATGATTTTCGGATTACCAATCAAGTTGACATCATCAATACCTTCACGAACGTAATCGGGTCATTTACCGTGATGATTGGTGCGATCGCAGGAATTTCCCTTGTGGTTGGCGGCATTGGCATTGCCAATATCATGCTGGTTTCGGTGATGGAACGGACGCGTGAAATCGGGATTCGCAAAGCCGTGGGTGCAACGAGCGCGGACATTTTAAGCCAATTTTTGACGGAATCGATTGTTATTTCTACGATCGGCGGTGCGATCGGTGTGGGATTGGGCGTGGGATTGGCGTTTGCGGCGGCAACTATTTTTAAATATCCGTTCATTGTGCCCTTGTGGTCAGTTGGAGCAGGGTTTGGGCTTTCCTTCATAGTTGGCATTCTCGCAGGAGGGATCCCTGCTCGTAATGCTGCCAAATTAGATCCGATCGCGGCGCTACATAGCGAGTAACGATAAGCGAGTAACGATAAGCGAATAACGATAAGCGAATAACGATAAGCAAGTAATCACCATGGCAACCATGATCTCGATCGAGGGACTTACAAAAACCTATCATCTAGGCGAATTGGATGTGCCCGTTCTGAAGGAAATCGATCTATCGATCCAAGAAGGAGAATATGTGGCGATTATGGGAACTTCGGGTTCGGGAAAATCGACCCTGATGAATATCATTGGCTGTCTGGATCGTCCCACAAGTGGTCTATATACCTTGGATGGCAGGGATCTAACCACGATGGATGACGATGAACTCGCAGACATTCGCAATCAATATATTGGCTTTGTATTTCAACAGTTCAATCTATTGCCAAGGTTGACAGCTTTAGAAAATGTGATGCTACCAATGATTTATGCCGAAGTTCCGCGATCGGAACGCATAAAATTTGCGATCGCTGCCCTAGAAAAGATTGGATTAGGCGATCGCTTAACCAACCGACCTAGCCAACTTTCAGGAGGACAGCAACAGCGGGTCGCGATCGCCAGAGCATTGGTAAACCATCCTGCCTTGGTGTTGGCAGATGAACCCACAGGAGCATTAGATTCCAAAACTTCCCACGAAATTATGGAACTGCTGACGGAATTAAATCAACAGGGTACGACGATCGCCCTCGTTACCCATGATGCGACCGTGGCAGCTCAGACAAAGCGGGTGATTCATATGCAAGATGGCGTAATTGTTGAGACCGAGAAACATTCGTAAAACTTGAGGAACCCTTCTATGGAACCAGATTATTTGATTGTCGGTAGCGGTTTATCCGCATTGGTCTTTGGTGCTTTGATGGCAAACTCAGGGAAGATCGTGCAAATTCTCGAAGCCCACGAGCATCCAGGTGGCTTTGGTCATACCTTTACCATGGCTAAGAAATATACCTTTAACGCCCAATTTCACTATGTTTGGGATTGCGGTGAAGGGCAGATGGTGAATCAAGTACTTAAGAAACTAGGCTTAGAAAAGGACGTCACCTTTGAGCGGTACGATCCCCAAGGCTTTGACCATATGCGAATGCCAGGATATGCGTTAGATATTCCTTCGGATCCAGAGGAACTGATTCAGCGATTGTCCGCGCTGTTTCCTGACCACAGCGATCGCATTCGCAAATTTGTGAACGAAGTCGAAAAAACTGGCGCAGGCATGAAACACCTTGCACCTCCGATTCAGCCCATGGCATTGCTCAAACATGCAGGTGAAGTGGCTTGTGCGATCCAATATCTCCCCAGCACGCTTCAGGATGTATTCGATAAGTTCCAACTACCACAGGCCGCCCAAACCCTTTTGGCACTGCAATGGCTTGATTTTTTGCTACCACCCAATCAGCTTTCTTTCTATGCTTGGGTGGCATTATTTCGGGGCTATCAGGCAGGGGCATTTTATCCAACGCAGCATTTTGAACATGTGGTGAATTCGTTAGTCAAGGTGATTGAATCCCACGGAGGACAGGTGCTGCTCAACCATGAAATTACAAAATTTAGAGTCACCGATCGCAGAGTTACGGGCGTTGAAGCGATCGATCTCACCACCCATCAAACCCATGAATTCAAAGGCAACACGGTAATCTGTAATATCGATCCTCAAAAAGCCGCCAAAATGATTGGTGAAAAGAAGTTCTCCAAAACCGTGCGCCGCAAACTCAACTATGAGTATTCCGCATCGAACTATATGGTCTACTGCGTCGTCAAAGATCTCGACCTACGAGACTATGGATTTGGCAAATGGAATCTCTCCCATACGGGGCATGAGGATCTAAATGAAGCCTTTGCGCAGATGTACGATCGGCACGATTTTTCCAATCCGAGTTTTGCAATTACAACGCCCACCTTGCTCACAGAAGCAAGACAAGATTGTCCTGAGGACTGCCAAATTGTGGAATTCCTTACCGTTGCCAACTACACCTACTTTAAGCAATTGCAGGAAAGCGATCGCCAAGCTTATAAGCATAAAAAACAGGAAATCTTAGATGCCATCCTAGATGTCGTGGAAAAACACTATGTCCCGAATTTTAGAGAGCATATGGTCTTCCACATCACGGGCAGCCCTACCACCAACGAACGCTTCTGCTGGTGTCCTAATGGGAACTCCTATGGCTCTAGTCTAACCCCACGCAATATGGGGCTAGGACGATTAAATCACGAAACTTCACTGGAGCATTTCTATTTTTGCAATGCCTCATCTGGTTATCCGGGCTTTGCTCCCACATTCTGGACAGGAACGCTGCTGTATCAACGATTATCAGGTGACTTGCTTTTAGGTAAGAGCGAAAGCTCAGTAAAAAATAATGCGAATTTGGGATGAGAAGGGATTGTCAGAGTTCCCCAGAATTGAGGAATTTAGAAGGGAGTTCATATTCATCAACTAGGAGGTCAGTTATGAGAATTGCAGTGATCGGTGGTGGTGCTAGCGGTATGGTGACAGCCTACCTACTTGACAAACAAAAACATCATGTCACGGTATTTGAACGGCAACCGATGTTGGGAGGACATATTCGGACGCTTAACAAAAATGTAAAGCCCAACCAATCTGAATGCCATGAAATGTTAGAAGGTGGTGTACTAGAATTCCCTACGGCATTTCACACCTTTATCGCGCTTATGGAAGAATTAGGGGTAAAACTAGAACCCGTTAGCGTCGGCTCGGCTTTATACCCTAAGGATGGCAATCATTTTTTGTCGGGGGTTACGATCGATAAGAACTACACGGGTATCCAACGCTTGATTGAATATCTCCGTTTCGATCTGCTCCATGCCCGTTCCGCTGGATTATGGTTAGAAACGAGATCGGCGGAGATCGAAGATTTCTACGATCGCCCTCTATCTGAATATGTGAACAACGACAGCATTAGCAATATCTGGCTAAAGTTACTCACCATGTATAGCTACTCCATGCCGTTCGATCTGATTGATGACTTTCCCGCAGAACTGGCAATTCCCATGTTACGCGACTACCTCGCGGTCAATTGGCTCAGGATCGAAGGCGGTGTGTATACCTACATTGAAAAAATTTTAGAGCGTTTTAAGGGTGACATCTTCCTTAATGTAGAGATTGCCAATATTACTAGAAGTTCTGATACCGTGAAAATCGAGCGATCGCAAGGTGAGATCCAGGAATTTGATCAAGTCGTGTTCGCCATGCCCCCTGACCAGGTGATGTCATTGCTAGCGGATCCTACGGATGCTGAAATCAAGCGCTTTTCTGCTTGGAAAGCCAACTATATAACTACGACCTTGCATCATGATGCTTCCCTGTACAATCGTTACGACATCCAACATCCCTCGGAATTTGATTTCTTCCAGACAGAAACCCACTGGGGGTATAACAGTTGCTTAAATCAGCTTTGCAATATCTCATCGCCTAAGCTTTATTTTTTGTCGTTTCAACTGGAAGATTTGATTGCTAAAGATTGCATTATTCACACGCAGAAACATCATACGCCACTGTTTAGCACTGAATCTTTTCGATATCGCGATGAAGTGGTAGCTACCAATGGAGAGAATCATACCTATCACGCAGGAGCCTATCTGGGAGATGGCTTGCATGAAGGCGCGATCGCCTCTGCTTTTCGAGTTGCTCAACTGATCGGCTAAATCTCAACCCCATCTAAAGCAAGAATGATCGATTCTTTCTTACGTTTTGTGTCGTAGTCAATCAATTCATTCAATTCATGCAAGAAAGAACCCAACAGCCTGTCAGGATGATAGCAGAAAAAGGGTTGTTCGTTCAACTCAGACAAACAGTCCGCTCTTTATCTGGATATATTCTGTAAGCTTTGCAGGTCGCCAGAATGGAACTTTTGGACTTTACAAAAAGCTAATAAATGCTCTTGGAGTCTTACCCATGAAATCCGCCATTCTGTCTGCAACTACGATTACATTCATCAGTTTAATCAGTGTCGTTCCTGCGATCGCCCAAGTTCACTTCATTGAGTCAACCCAAAATCCTGACAGGGCGATTGTAGAAACCACTTTGTTCATAAGACTTAGGCAAACAGCCCACGCTCCATCTGGATTGGTTCTGTAAGCTTTATCGCTTATCAAAATGGAGTTCCGTGCTTTCTAAAAAAATAAATCTCTCGGAGTCTTAACCATGAAACTTTCTATTCTCTCTACCGCATCTATTGTATTCATCAGTTTAGCAAGTACTGCTCCTGCGATCGCGCAATCTGAAAGAATTTCCTGCATTCGCACTCAATATACGATTAACTGCCCTGGTTATGGCAGTTTCAACTATCGCTCCAATAATGGCAATAATGGCAATAATGGCAATTACAACAACGGTAATTACAACAATGGTGCACAGATGGATCGAGCGATCAACAGTATTTACCAACAATACTTGGGACGAAACGCCGATGCCTCAGGACTACAAACCTATCGCAATGTACTCATGAACGGTGGAAGCATTGAGGATGTGAGAAATGCAGTTGCTAATAGCCCTGAAGCTAGAAATAGAAATGGTAACCAAGGTAATCAAGGTAATACTCTTGCGATCGATCAGGCTATCAACAGAATATACCAACAGTACTTAGGACGAAATGCCGATGCCTCAGGTTTACAGACCTACCGCAATATGCTCATGAACGGTGGAAGCATTGAGGATGTCAGAAATGCAGTTGCCAACAGTCCTGAAGCTAGAAACAGAAATGGCAACCAAGGTAATAACCAGACTATCGAGCAGGCTATCAACAGAATATTTCAAGAGTTCTTAGGACGAGATGCCGATGCCAGTGGATTACAGTTCTATCGAAACTCAATTACTAACGGCAGAAGTATTGATGATGTTAGAAGTGAAGTTTCCAATAGCCCCGAAGCTAGAAATAGAAGATAGAGATCTTATGGCGCTCCCCTATGGGAGTGCATGAGTGCCGAGTAAAAGAAGAATTTTGAATAACGATAACGAGGAAAATTATGAGACCTAACGAAGATCCAATTAGTGAAGATGCCCGTCGCAAAGGCTATACACAGGGTGAAATTGACGAAAATAATCGACAGGCTGGAATTCAAAAAGCTCGTGACAGTGAAAGTGCTGTGAGTGGAACGCTGATAGGAATTATTCTCGCCGTTGTAGTAGGTATGGTTGTTGGTACAATCTATTTCTTGAATCGCCGCGATCAGGCTCCTGTTCCTTCTCCTGTGATTGTTCCTGTAACTCCAATAAATCAACCTTCACCAACACCTGTTCCAACCATAAATATTACTATTCCACCACAACAGCAGACACCTCCACAACCAACTCAAGCGCCACCTAACAACATTAATATTACGGTTCCTCCACAACCAACCCAAGCGCCACCTAACAACATTAATATTACAGTTCCACCACAGAAGGAGCCAGTAACACAACCATCTCCTCAGGGTTCACCTGTGCCCAAGCCCAGCACGTCCCCAAACTAGAAAAGACAGTGCCGCTAATAACTTGGAAGCTAGAAACAGAAGATAGAAGTCTTATGGAATCTCTCTTTTGAAGCTTTCAAGTTCGGCTTGAGAGAAGATTTCCGAATAACTACACTAAGGATAACCATGAGACCCGAAGATCCAATCAATAAAAATGCCCGTCAAAAAGGATATGTACAGGGCAAAATTGATGAAAATAATCGACAGGCTGGAATTCAAAAAGTTCGTGACAGTGAAAATGCTGTGAGTGGTACGTTGCTAGGAATTATTCTTGCAGTTATAGTAGGCATGGTTCTTGGTACGGTCTATTTCTTAAATCGACGAGACCAAACTCCTATCCCTTCTCCAATCGTCATTCCTGCAACTCCACTAGTTCAGCCTTCGCCAATACCGACTCCAACCATTAATATTACGGTTCCACCGCAACAACAGGCACCTCCCCAACCAGCACCATCTCCTTCAACGAATAATATTGAAATTACAGTTCCACCGCAGCCAGAACCAGTTCGACCAAGTCCAACACCTCAAAGTTCCCAAGCTCCACAGGTTTCCCCGCCTCCTAAACCTAATACATCCCCAAACTAACAAAGACTGGTAGAGGCAATTTACAACTGATGTTACGCGGAAGTTCCTGAAACCCTTACCCCTAGCCCCTCTCCCTGAGGGAGAGGGGAATAAAACCCAAACGGGGGCTTCGCCCCTGCGACCTATGTGGGAGAGGTGTTTGATGATTAAGAGGAGATTATCGTTCTACGTAAGACGAGTTAAGTAAATAAACTGAGATTGAATTTCATACAGAACGATCGCACGACAGACTACAAAATTTATTAAGTAGCTTGGAGAAAAGAAATGATTTTAAAACATGACAAACGAGCTGTAGGAACCTTTTCTAGCCGTCAAGAGGCAGAGAAGGCTCTTAGCGAACTACGAGATGCCAAATTTGCAATGGATCGGGTATCCATCATTGCAAAAGATAGCGATCGCATTAGTGAGATGCAGGTTCAAGGAACTAATCGGCTTGATGGAGGCGTAACAGCCGGTGTAGCAGTAGGCGGAGCCGTCGGAGAACTAACTGGCTTGCTAGTCGGACTTGGCTCCCTAGCCATTCCCGGAGTAGGCCCCATTATATTGCTGGGGGCAACTGCCACTGCGATCGCTACCACATTAGCTGGCGGTGCGATCGGAGCCGCGACTGGTGGTTTGGTTGGTGGTCTGATCGGTCTAGGCATTTCAGACGAACAGGCACAGGTTTATCACAATTCTGTGCTTCGGGGAGATTACCTTGTTATTGTAGATGGCACAGAAGCTGAGATTCTTCAAGCTGAAGCAATTCTGAGATCCAGCAAGATTCGTGAATGGGAAGTTTATTCCCCTTCTTCCACTGCGGGTTACATCGATCCTATCGTTCGCTTATAAGGTTGTAGATTATTCAGAAATTGAAGTTATGAAGAAGATTGCAAGATTAGTCCTTAGTAGCATTCTACTAATGGGTACTGTCGCCTGTTATGCAGAAGTTCCCACAACAACAGTTCAAAACAGTCAAAATGATGCGCCTAGTAAAGTACGTCAAGATCAACTCGATTCAGATATTCGCGCTCGCGAGCAGCGTAACAAACTGACTGGAGGAGACACAAATCGCGCTGATAGTGACTTAACTAGTGAAGTTCGCTCTAAGCTAGAAGCCAATATCCCTAATGGCAACCTCACGATTACTTCTAAGGAAGGAACAGTTGTTGTATCTGGAACTGTACAAACGCAAAGCCAACTCGACAAAATTGAACCTTTGGCAAAACAAATCAAGGGCGTTAAGAGTGTTTATGTTGGAGCTAAAGTTATGACCATCGTTCTAGATAAAAAGCAGTAAACACCTAGATTTCATAAGTTCATCACTCACCTATTTTAGGAGCAAAACAGGTGCTTTGGTCAATTACAGTTGTTTTAGTAGTTCTATGGGCTCTTGGATTTGGAATTAGCTTCGGAGGTGGGCTGATTCATATCCTTTTAGTCCTTGCCTTGATTAGTGTAGTCTATAACCTAGTTTCAGGACGTAGCGTTCTATAAAAAGTATTCCTCAACATCCACTAAGAAGCTGTTTGAGAATAGAAAGGGTCAAGCTAAACGTTTGATCATGACGCGAATCATCGTGACATAAATAAAGGCTTCAGACATTTGTGGCAAACGTTCATAATCTTTACTTAAGCGACGAGACCAAAGCAACCATGCGAATGAACGCTCTACGACCCAACGCTTAGGTTGGACAACAAATCCTTTCACATCATCAGCACGTAAAACTACTTCTAAAATCCACCGAAAGCTATCCATCACCCAATGCATAAAGGTTTCGCCACAATAAGTACCATCTGCCAAAATGCGTGCTAAACGAGGAAACTTTTGTCTTTTCTGCTCCAAGTGTTCAAACACCTGTCTTGCTCCCTGCTGATCGCTAATCCCTGCCGCAGTCACCACTACCATCAATAAGAGTCCGATGGTATCAACCAGGACATGGCGTTTGCGTCCATTCACCAGTTTCCCGCCATCAACGCTAATTTGCTTTGCTCCTGGTAATCCTGTCTTTATCGATTGACTATCAAGCAAAGCCATTGATGGAGTAGGAGATCTTTCCTCTGTCACGCGCACCCACTACCGTAATTGGTCATTCATTTTCTCCCATGTACCATCGATACGCCATCGACGAAAGTAGGTATAGACTGTGTGCCAGTTAGGAGGATAGTCATGCGGTAACATTCGCCACTGACAGCCTGTGCCTGATATGTAGAAGATAGCGTTAATCACGCTACGCAAACAAATCTTGCGTGGTCTTCCTAATCTGCTGGTACTGGGGAGTAAGTCTGCTATCAGAGACCACTGGCCGTTTGTCAAATCTGTAGGATAGGATGTTGTCATGGCTCTCGTAATTCTGCGATCTTTTCATTCACAGATTATAGTTGCGGGAGCTTTCCTACATTCTCAAACAGCTTCTTACTTCAAACCTATAGACACACTTGTATTTGAAGAGATTCCCAAACTTGAGGGATTAGCAGACCTCAAAAATCTCAAAAAGTTACAGGGCTATGAAAATGCTTATCGAATCAAAGTAGGAGATTATCGAATTGGGGTGACTTGTTAAGACGGAACTATCACCTTTTAGCGCGTCCTACATCGCAAAGAAATTTATCGTTACTTCCCACCCAAGAACTAAAAGATTGGGGAAGATAAGTGTTGATAGTCAGTCTAATAAAATTGTGTAATACCATTTTCAAAAAATGATGCAACGCATCTTTTTGAAAAAACCGCGCTCAGCGCGGAATCTAAAACCTGATCTGTCGCAAATATTTAGGAAATTGGTATAAGGTTTGAATACATTTTGAGACAACTCATGCAATTCCAACATTCCTTGCAACATGATTTCAAACATCCCTATGCCACAGTATTTAAAATCAAAGAGATGATGAAACGATCGCGTTAACCTCAGCAATCTATGCTAACCAATATAGGGATTCAATAGATGACATGGCTTTTAACGATCGCTACTTTGATCTTGATTGGCATTGGGCTTGCCATTGTTTATGGTAAATATCGGTGGCAGCTAGATACAGCTAATCTACGGGCTAAGTTTGCCAATGAACGCCAGCTCGTTAAACCCAAATTTTATCGCGAAGAAGAGCTTGAAGGCTTGCCAGCACCTGTGCAACGATTCTTCCGAAAAGTGTTGAGAAACGGACAGCCCATGATTGCTGCGGTGAAGGTCATGCATCGAGGTCAGTTCAACATGAGCGAGACAGAAGTGAAGTGGAATCCGTTTACCTCCACACAAGTAGCGATCACTCAGCCTCCTGGCTTTGATTGGGATGGGCATATTCAAATGGCTCCGGGTGTGAATGCATTCGTTCACGATACCTATCTACTAGGGAAAGGCAACTTACACGTATCATTACTTGGGCTGTTCGCGCTTGCTCATTTGCACGATACCCCCGAGTTAAACCAAGGTGAATTGCTCCGATTCTTTGCCGAAGCAGCGTGGTATCCTACAGCACTTTTGCCCAGTCAGGGCGTGCGTTGGGAAGCGATCGATGACCTCTCTGCCCGTGGGACTCTGACCGATGGTGCAACCACCGCCTCTCTTGTATTTCGGTTTAATACTGACGGGGCGATCGATAGCGTTCGTGCAGACGCTCGGTATGGAACCTTTGGTGGCAAACTGCTGGCGATGCCTTGGAACTGCCGATTTGGTGAATACACAGTACAGCATGGGATGTCTATTCCCTTATATGGCGAAGTGGAATGGGAGCGTCCAGAAGATACTTGGCTGTATTTTAAAGGGCAAATCATAGAGATTGACTATGAGTTTGTGTCATGAGTTCATCTAGCGTCGAATCAGGCGTGATTCATCGCTGGAGGTGAAATTGAACAAATAAAGCGTGAGATTGAATTTGCCTAAGGCAACCTAGCTATGAAGGAGGCATCCATGTTTAAGTCAAAGGCGCGAACGTTCTGGCAAACTTATGACTGTTAGCACTGCACCTATATTATCTCCTACCCTAAAAAATCGGATTACGATTCATGTGCGGAACCTCCATAGACACTATGGCAAAACGATTGCCATTCGAGGCATCGATCTAGATGTACGGCAAGGTGAACTATTTGGGTTGATTGGAGCCGACGGTGCTGGTAAAACTACGACCTTCAACATTCTGGGCGGAGTCATGGAGGCAACGGCAGGTACAGTGCAAATTTTGGGGTTGTCTCCGAGGGAGGCTCGTAACTACTCAGGGTATCTGACCCAGCAATTTTCGCTCTATCCCGATCTGAGTGTTGACGAAAACATTAACTATAGCGCTGGACTCCGATTAGTGCCAGAAAATCAACTGGAAGCGCGACGCAATAAATATCTGACGCTGATGCAGTTGGAGCGGTTTCGCGATCGCTTGGCTGGAAAGCTTTCGGGTGGAATGAAGCAAAAATTAGCCCTTTGTTGTGCTTTGATTGCCGAACCACAAGTTCTGTTGCTCGACGAACCAACGACGGGAGTTGATACGGTGGCGCGACGAGAGTTTTGGGATATTCTGGCAGGACTTACCAGACAGGGGATTACGGTCATTGTTGCTACGCCCGACCTAGACGAAGCGGAACGGTGCGATCGCGTTGCCTTACTCCACAACGGCGAGATTCAACAAATGAACACGCCATCTGCCTTGAAAGCGAAGCTAGGGCTGCAACGGCTTGTGATTCGCACACCAGAACTGCTTGAAACGGAACAGATGTTAAGACAAGCGATCGATCCATTGCAAGGACAAATTGCCGATGTGGCAACCTTTGGCGATCGCGTCGAAGTGTTAGTCCGAGATTCCAAGTACGGCGAGATTCAAGTCCGCGACCTGCTCGATCGACATCAGGTGTCCTACGATCGCATCCAGTCCGAAGAACCGACCTTGGAAAATGTTTTTGTCACGCTTTTACGACGGAAAGGATCTGTGCCACTATCGATCCCTTTTCCCCGACACAAGATGCCGGGGGAGCAAGGGCAAGGGAAACAAGACGCTAAGATTGCGATCGCTGCCCATAATCTCAATCGTGTCTTTGGGAATTTTCATGCGGTGAACGAGCTAAACCTCGATATTCACTACGGCGAAGTGTATGGATTGCTCGGTGCAAATGGCGCTGGAAAAACTACCGCAATTAAAATGCTATGTGGTCTCTTACCCGTTAGCTCGGGTGAGGTTTCGCTGGCAGGAGAAACGGGCAATCTCCGAAGCCCAGAACTGAGACAGCAGATTGGCTACATGAGTCAGAAATTTACCCTCTATGATGACCTGACCATTCTCGAAAATTTACAGTTTTACAGTGGGGTCTATGGCATTCCTCAGAGACAGCAACAGGAAAAAATCAAATGGGTACTCGCGACCTGTGGACTGGAAGGACAAGAACATCTCTTGACGCGACAACTCCCAGGGGGATGGAAACAGCGCGTTTCCTTTGGAGCCTGCGTGATGCACGAACCGAAGATTTTATTTTTAGATGAGCCCACTTCGGGAGCCGATGTGCTAGCAAGGCAACAGTTCTGGCAATTGATTAATGAGTTTGCCCGCAATGGTACAGCGATTCTCGTGACGACGCACTACATGAATGAGGCAGAACAGTGCAATCGCCTTTGTTTTATGGTAGCGGGGCGCAAAGTCACCGAGGGATCTGCGAGTGAAATTAAAGCAGCTCAACCAGGTAAGTTGTTTGAACTGCATGTCGAACAATTACAGGAGAGTTACGATCGCTTACGGCAACACTTAGAACCTTGGCGCGTATCCATCTTTGGCGATCGCCTCCATATCGTGCTAGATCGTCCCGATCTGGAACTTCCTCAAGTCAAATCGCTACTGCAAAGTGTCAATTTATCCTTCTCCGATCTGCAATCAATCCCATTCTCCTTAGAAGATGCCTTTATTGGCGAAGTTCAACGGGCAGGAGGAGCGCCGCCATGACGATCCGTCGCATTCGCAATCAGTTCTTTAAGGAATTAGAGCAGTTTCAGCGCGATCGCTTAGGCGTGGCACTGGCATTTATTTTGCCTGTGATTGCCCTTTTAATTATCGGTTTTGCGATTCGGTTAGAAGCCAGAAATATTCCCTTGGTGGTGCGCGATCTAGATCGAACTTCGCTTAGTCGCAGCTATATCGAACGGCTCTATGCCACCAATCTATTTATTCCGGCAATTTGGCGGGGCGATCGCTTTCCCGATGCGATCGATCGCAGTAGCGCCCTCGTTCAAATCAATATTCCCGCTGGATTTAGTGCGAATGTAGCAGCAGGTAGAGCCGGGGATTTGCAGGTTGTCATTGATGGCAGCGATGTGATCAATGCTCGTGTGGTTCGGTTAGCCATCCAAGGCACAACGCTATCGGTTCTGCAAAATCAGCTTGGCAAACTTGCCGATGAGTTAGGCGTAGTGGCTCAGGTGCGACTCTGGTTCAACCCCGGACGGCAAGAGTCGTTGTTTATCGTGCCCGGAAGTTATGGTGTGATTTTGGCGATTTTCCCACCCTTGCTGATTGCGATCGCGTTGGTTCGAGAAAAGGAACAAGGCACGATCTTACAACTCTATGCTTCCAGCCTAAGCGCTTTTGAATTACTAATGGGCAAATCGTTGGCATATACTGTTGTCGGTCTAGGAGAGGCGGTAATTCTGTTTGTTGTGGGATTTCTGTTGTTTGGAGTTCGTACGATCGGCGATCCAACGCCTTTAATAGTTGGCACTGTCATTTTCATGTTGGCAACGGTGCAACTGGGCTTGATTATCGGGATTTTTACTACAACGCAAAGTGCAGCAGTACAGGCGATCGGAACCATTAAGGTCTTGACGGCTTTCCTACTGGCAGGATTTCTTTTTCCCCTCAATAGCGTTCCGTTTCCATTCTCGCTCGTGTCTTACTTGGTTCCTGTTCGCTACTACATTGAACTCTGTCGAGACGTATTTATTCGGGGATCGGGATGGCTAGGAACAGGGCATTTAACGATCGCTCTTTTGCTTTTGGGCATGGTCGAATTTGCGATCGCTTGGTGGGGAATGCGCCGAATGCAACTGTCTGGTTGAAGGTGATTTATGGCTGTGTCTCACCTGAAAGCATCATTGACAAATCGTTAGGAGATAACCATCATGGAAAGTAGAATATGTTAAGCCGTCGTTTGCTTGCACTACTCATTAAGGAATCTACTGAACTGCTGCGAAACCGACAGTTGGTGATTTTCTTGACCCTTGCACCCATTCTCTCGATGGTCATTTTTGGCTATGTCCTAAACTCCAATGTGAATCATTTACGACTAAGCATCTTAGACCAAAATCAAGGGGCAATGAGTCGCGATTTCATCAATGCCTTTACTGAAAATCATATCTTTCTCGTCGATCGCTATTCCAACACGCAGCAAGATTTAACGCAACAGGTTGCCCAAGGGAAAGTCGATGCTGGTCTGATGATTCCTCCTACATTCAGCCGAGATCTACTTCAGATAGGCAAAGCAGAAGTCGGATTTGTGATTGACGGGATTAATGCTTATAGTTCGGGTTTGGCAAAGGGCTATGTTGCCCAGATTACAACCCAGTTCAATCTCAGTCTTCTGAAACAATATCAGCCCCTTTCCCTCGATTTCAAGCTTCCGCTCCAGCCACAGATTACATTTCGCTATAATCCAGGAACCCTTGATAGCTGGTTCTTCGTTCCAGGTGTGATTGGCGCAATTATGACATTGAGCGCTATCTTAGCCGCCGCAGTAGAAGCAGTGCGGGAAAAGGATCAGGGTACGCTTGAGCAACTCTTGATGACTCCAGTCGCTTCTACATCAATTCTGATTTCTAAAATCGCACCAATCTCTGGCTTGTTAAGCGTTACCTTACTCATGTGCTTTGCTACGGCGCATTGGATTTTCCAAATTCCATTTCGGGGCAATGTTTTTCTGTTGCTAATCTTCTCAATTCTGTTTATTCAAATTGGTGTTTCGATTGGACTGGCGATTTCCGCATTTTCAAGAAATAAATTGCAAACGATTCTGATTGGGATCTTCTTAAATATTCCAATCATTTTGCTGGGTGGTGCCGTAACATCCATTAACAGTATGCCTCTTCTGTTTCGTTGGATTGCCCAGATGAATCCACTCTATCATTATCTAATTATTCTACGGGGCATTTTGCTTAAGGGCGTTGGTTTAGAGGTTTGGGGGGTAAATGCGATCGCGATGGTTTTATTTGCAGTGACAACGCTTTTCGTGAGTGCAAGACATTATCGAAGTCAACTGAACTAGATTCCATATTCAACTAAAGAGGTAATTATGACAAAAACTGTTGATTCTTCAAAGATCGTAGTAGAAAATGCGCCGTCCGCATCTCCACAAATACTCAAAAAACCACCTCAACGGCGTTGGTTATGGATTTTAATGGGGACAGCAGCGATCGCAGGCATTGGAATCGGAATTTGGTACGGGTCGCGTCCTAAGACCGAGCGCTTGATTCAACTGAGCGGCCGGATCGAAGGCTATGAAACCGATGTTAGCACTAAGGGCGCTGGACGTGTCGAAGAAGTGACTGTGCGAGAGGGAACCATGGTTAAAAAAGGACAATTGCTAGTACGTTTAAGTGACGACGAAGTGCGATCAGAACTGCAAGCTGCCACTTCACAGGTCAATGCCGCCAAGCAACGAGAAGTCAGCGCGCGTTTACAAATCTCGGCAGCAGAAGCTCAAGTCGAAGATGCTCGACTAAATTTACAGCAATCTGAGGGTGACACTCAAGGAAAAGTCACAGAAGCTGAAGGGATCGTCGCAACGGCACAGGCAATTCTCGAACAAGAACAGGCAAGAGTTGGAGAAGCAAGAGCACTGCTCGAGCAGGCAAGAGTCGATCGCGATCGCTATTTCAATCTCGCGTCTCAAGGGGCTGAGACGCGACAGCGCTATGACTTGGCAAAAACAACATTCAACGTTGCCGAGGCAGGGCTGCAAAGTCGCCTAGCCGCAGTGAAAGCCGCCAGTCAAGCCATCCAAATTGCTCGGGGAAAATTGACGCAAGCCCAAACCTCAAGCCTCAATCCTAATCGCCAAGAAACGAATGTTAGTCGCTTTCTAACTCAGTTAGCCCAAGCCCAAGCTACGCTTGTTGCTGCCCAAGCCGATGTTCAAACTGCTGAAGCCAATCGCCAACTGATTCAAACCCGTCTGAATAATCTTACGGTCAATAGTCCAATCGATGGGGTTGTGACGATGCGCAGTGTAGAAACAGGCACAGTGGTTTTGCCCAGTCGTCCTCTGCTCCGTATTGTAGATCTAAATCAAGTCTATATGCGCGGCTTTATTCCCGGAGGAGACATCGGTCGAATTTGGGTTGGAGGATCTGCGAGAGTCTATCTGGATAACGATCCAGACCGTCAACATCCCTTAAAAGCAACGATTGTTGCGATCGATGCAAAAGCATCCTTTACACCAGAAAATGTCTACTTTCAGAAAGATCGAGTGGAACAGGTGTTTGGCGTGAAACTGAGCCTAGAGCAACCCAATGGATTTGCCAAACCGGGAATGCCTGCGGATGCAGAGATTATCTTAGATCGGAGATAGTTCTTTGGATGCGATCGCAGCACGATAAGATAACAATCCTAAACGAGTTGTAACTAACTTGTAGCGCAGGCATCTTGCCTGCAAGGGCTGGAAGTCCGTTTTTTAGACTTGTATTGCGTTTTCAAGCTTTTTATTACGTTTAATTCAATTTGTCTCGTAGTCAATCAATTCACGCAGTAAATCAAACCATCGTCGCATAGAAGTATTACATAGGTTATCTATCAAGACCAAACTTGATGCGGCGATCGCTGTATTTCGCTCAGTGTTTTGTCAAGAATTCTCGTTAAGTATTCAGGAGTTATATGTCTAGATTGATAAACCAACAAATCCTGCTCAAAAATTACCCGATCGCAGAACCCCAAGAAAGCGATTTTGCCCTAGTCGAAACAGAACTTCCAGAATTGGGAGAATCAGAAATTCTCAATCGCACGATTTACTTGTCCCTTGACCCTTATATACGAGGACGCATGAGCGATCGCGCCTCCTATGCAACACCAGCGGAATTAGGCAAAGTCATGGTTGGTAGTACTGTCAGCCAGGTGGTGAAATCAAACCATCCCAAATTTTCAGTGGGAGATTTCGTCGTGGGCTATGACGGTTGGCAATCCTATGGAATTTCAAAAGGCGAAACCTTAAGAAAGCTTGACCCCAATCAAGTACCACTTTCCTATGCCTTAGGCATTACAGGAATGCCTGGAATGACGGCCTATTTTGCGTTGCTAGATATTGGCAAGCCCAAAGCAGGCGAAACGGTTGTGGTTTCTGCGGCTTCTGGGGCAGTGGGTGCGGTTGTGGGGCAAATTGCCAAAATCAAGGGCTGTCGGGCAGTGGGCATTGTCGGGAGTGAAGAGAAATGTAAGTATGTCGTAGATGAACTGGGCTTTGATGCCTGCATCAATCGCAAAACTCAAGACCTGAGTGCCGCCTTGAAAGCTACTTGCCCTCATGGCATTGATGTCTATGTCGATCATACGGCAGGGCCAATTTTAGAAGCCGTGTTGCAACAGATCAATCTGGGAGCCAGAATTCCTTTGGTGGGTTTGATCTCTCAGTACAATGCCGAAAAACTACCTCCAGGGCCTAATCTGATGCCGCTCTTGGTGAAACGAGCCCTGATTAGGGGGGTTCTGGTAGGGGACTACCAAGAGCGGCACGCTGAGTTTATCAAGGATGTATCCCTGTGGTTACAGGCAGGCAAACTCAAGTACAGGGAAGATATCGTCCAAGGTCTAGAAGCTGCACCCAGTGCGTTTATTGGTTTACTGCAAGGGAAGAACTTTGGCAAGCTCATCGTTCAGGTTAGTGACGATCCAACCAAGAAATGAATTATTCACCATCTAATTTAAGAGGTTTCCATCATGAATGACGAATCAATGGTCGCTCAAGGAACTGTTTCCAATCAAGCCGCCGCAGAAGCGCTACAAACGATCGCAGGGCAAAATCATTACGCAGGAGGCAATGCACTGTTAAGTGCCGAAGCCGAGGCAGGAGCCCAACTTGATAATTCGGCGATCGACCAACTTGTGGAGACAAAAACTGCTAGTAATCAAGCTACAGAAAACTCCACTGAGGCAAAGCGGTTTACCACAACTGGAAACTACCCTATAAACTTTGAGCATCTTAGCGACGCAGGAGACCTATCCCTGACCAATGATGTTCCAAGTGCCGAATAATCGATTCTGAGAATTCCGTCATGCCCACTGCAACCGACTTCAAAGACTACTACGCCATTCTGGGAGTCAGCAAAACTGCCACTGCTGAGGAAATTAAGCGGGCATATCGCAAACTTGCCCGTAAATACCATCCTGACGTAAATCCTGGTAATCCAGATGCTGAGGCGAAATTTAAAGACATTAATGAAGCCAACGAAGTTGTCTCAAATCCCGAAACGCGCAAAAAGTACGACCAATTTGGACAGTACTGGAAGCAATCGGCGGAAGGGGTTGCTCCTCCTAGAGGAACGAACGAAAGTGCCGCAGGATTTGAGCAATATAGCGACTTTGATGATTTTATTAACGATTTACTGGGTGGTTTAGGCGGCAGAACCAAAGCAGGAAGAACCTATCGCCGCACATCCGATGGTCAGCCAGAGGACTTTGCGGGATTTCGCAGTCAAGCCCCAGCCCCTGATACAGAAGCAGCGATCGCGCTCTCGTTATCAGAAGCCTTTCATGGCGTGCAAAAACGGTTGCAGTTGGACAATGAAGCCATGAACGTTCGCATTCCCGCAGGCGCTAAGCGGGGCAGTCGAATTCGGATTAAAGGAAAAGGTCGCCCCAGCCCTTTTTCTCAACAGCGAGGTGATTTGTATCTCACGATCGAACTATTTCCCCATCCCTTTTTTCAATTTTCTGGGGATAATCTGACCTGTGAAGTTCCTATTCGTCCCGACGAAGCTGTCTTAGGCACGCAAATTCAGGTACCAACCCCAGAAGGTCGCGTGACTATGACCGTTCCTAAAGGGGTGCGCTCTGGGCAATCGCTGCGGCTACGCGGCAAAGGTTGGATATTACCGAAAGGCGATCGCACCGATCTGATTGTGAAGCTTCAGATCGTGTCTCCGCAAGAGTTAAGTGATATCGAGCGCGATTGCTACGAAAAGATTCAGTCCAATAGCATTTTTAACCCACGTTCTGCCATAGCAGAGGTGACATTATGAGCGAGTTTAGCCTTTCCTGTACAGTCGTCTCCCAAGAAGGCGATCGCCTTTATACCTTTGAATATGCTGCTTTGGTGACGGAAACCTCAACGATTGTAATCGAGCAATACGTGCAGGTGGGATTGATCGAACCCATTGGCTCCATGCTGCACTCGCGGGAAATTGCGCGCATCGCTCAAGTCCAACGGTTGCGACGAGATTTAGGACTTAATCTTGTTGGCGCAATCATGGTTCTAGATATGGCTCAGGAAATCGCCCAACTTCGGGCAAGGCTTACAGCCTTACAGTCTTGATTTGCAAAATATTATTGCAGATATCTAGAACTACAAACTCAAGCCCATGCCAAATCGCTCTCTCACCAAGCACTTTAATGAGCGCCACTAGCATCGGTAGACTTCACCTTCTTAAAAAATAAAATTGCTACACCACTCAACAACAAAGCAAAACCAACAAAATAAAAGCAATCATTAAAAGCCATCACATAGGATTCGCGACTCACCACATTGGCGATCGCTTGATAAGCCTGAGACTTTGCTGCGATCAAATCCGAGCCTTTACTGACAAACAACTGGGTCAGCTCATCTACACGCTGCTGCGTTGCGAGATTATACAAAGACACCGCATCCCCCAAACGATTGGAGTGGAACTTCTCTCGCTGGGTTAACAAAGTCGCCAAAGCGGCGGTTCCTTTGGAATTGCCCAAATTTCGCATCATGTTAAATAAACCACTTGCCGAACCTGCTTGAGCCTTTGAGAGACCAGCCGTAGCTACTGCCGATAGCGGCACGATAATTAACGGTTGACCCATGGCTCTGACTAATTGCGACCAGCGCAACTGGTCGATGCCACTGAGATTCGTCAGATCGGAATTCATAAAACAGCTAATCGAAAATAGACTTACGCCCACACCAATCACCAAGCGCGTATCCACAAGCTGAATCAGTTTTGGTACAAAAGGAATGAGAAATAATTGCGGTAACCCCGCCCACATTAACACCTCACCAATCTGGAGGGCATTATATTTCTGGATTTGCACGAGATACAAAGGCAAAAGATAAATGGAACCATATAAGCCCACTCCCAGTGAAATATTGACGATACTAGCCAGCCCAAAATTGCGATCGCGTAACAGCCGCAAATTAATAAATGGTTGTTTGCGCGTTAATTCGATCCAGAAAAATATGGATAAGAAAATTGCCGCGATCGCACCCAGCGTCACAATCAAGGACGAACTAAACCAATCCTTGCGAGAGCCTTCTTCTAACACTACCTGTAAAGATGCTAACCCGATCGCCATGGAGATAATTCCCCACCAGTCTCCTTGTTTTAGCAACTCTGGTTTCGCTGGTTGCGGCTTGATGCCATACCACACGCCCGCTAGGAGTAATACCCCAGGAACGATATTGAGATAGAAGATATAGTGCCAACTCAAATTATTCGTCAACCATCCACCCAAGGTGGGGCCAATCGAAGGGGCAAATGTGGCAGTAATTCCAAATAACGCCATGCCTATGGGTTGTTTAGATGGAGGCAAAGTGACCAACATATTGGTAAATGCCATCGGGATTAATATTCCTCCTGTTGCTCCTTGACAGGCGCGAAAGACAATCATGGAGGACAAGTCCCAAGCGGAGGCACAGCAGATAGAAAAGAAGATAAATAGCGCCGCATTGACTAAGATGTAACGTTTAATTGAGAAGACTTGGGATAACCAACCTGTCAAGGGAATCACCACAATCTCGGCGACGAGATAGGCTGTGGAAATCCAAGAACCTTCCTCTAGGGTTGCACCTAGGGCTGCTTGGATATCTTGGAGTGAGGAGTTCGTGATTTGAATATCCAGTACCGCCATAAACGCGCCCAGCATACTAGCAGCGACCCCAATCCAGATCCTTAGGGGGACATCATCGGGTGGACGAGTAGAAAGTTGGCGTTGGTTAAGGATTGCTCTGGTATTCGCCACGGTTTTGACACTGTATAGTTTTTGCTTTGGGGTTCTCGATTTGTAACTAAGAGAGTGTTTGAGAAGTCTAGTATCTCGTATAAATTTCTACTTTTACCCCCCTTAATCCCCCCTTGCAAAGGGGGGAAACTTAAATCCTCCTCTTACCCTGCGGGAAGTCGCTTCGCGGCCAGTGCAAGGGGGAGCTAGAGGGAGTAAAAACTTCTCAAACACGCTCTAAGCCTGTTTCCTATTCTTTGATGGGTAAGGGGATAATGATTCCTTTGCTCTGATAAATTTTATGGACAATCTTCTTTAATGCGGGCAACTGTCTACTGAAAAAGAACGAACCTAAAAGGCAAGAGAGTCCAGCAATAATTAATGTGTTGGTTGCACCGATCAGATCGGCTAAAGCGCCACCCATGAGATTGCCAAAAGGAGTCATGCCTAAAAATGACATGGTATATAGGCTCATGATGCGTCCGCGTTTGTCATCATCTACAATCGTTTGTAAAACAATGTTGCCAGATGAGACTTGCAAAATTGTGCCTAAACCAATCAATAACATGGCGAATAGTGAAAGGGCTAAAATAGGTGACAAGGAAAAGATAAGTAAACCACAGCCTAAAATTGCTGGGCCGACGATAATTAATTTGCCGATTCCGACGACTGTTTTTCTTGTAGCTAGATAAACACCTCCAAAGAGAGCGCCAACGCCTGATGCTGCCATGAGAAAGCCTAAAGTTTGAGCATTCCCATTGAGGATTTTGTCTGCGAAAACGGGTACGAGTACGGTATATTGCATCCCCATAAAGCTGACGATCGCTGAAAGCAATAAAATTGCGCGGATGGGTGGACTGCGAAAGGCATAGTCAAATCCTTCTAGGATTTTTTGGAGAAGATTACCATGGGGGATGGGAATTTCTTTTGCCTGAAATCGCATCGCCAGTAAAGCCCCAATCACAGCAATGTAACTGAGCCCATCGATTAGGAAGCAGTAAGCCTCTCCGACTAGGGAAATGAGTAATCCCCCGATCGCAGGACCGATTAATCGCGCTGCATTAAACATTGTGGAGTTGATTGCGATCGCATTCGCTAAATCTTCTCTATGTTCGACCAGTTCGATCGCAAACACTTGCCTTGCTGGCGCATCCACAGCATTGATGAGTCCTTGAAATAGGCTTAAAGCAAGGATGTGCCAAAGGTTGATCGCATCAGATAGGGCTAAGGCAGCAAGACTTAGGGATTGCACCATCGCTAAAATCTGGGTGCCTACCAAGATCCGATGGCGAGGGAAGCGATCGACAAATACACCACCAAACGGAGCTAACAGGAAACTAGGAATTTGGCTGGTAAATCCGACTATCCCAAGCATGAGAGCCGAGTGTGTGAGGTGATAAACCAACCACACCATAGCGATTTGCGTCATCCATGTCCCAATCAGAGATACACCCTGTCCAGCAAAAAACAGCCGATAGTTTCTCGATCGCAGTGCAGGTAGGAAGAATTTAGGCTCAGTTGCTTGCATAGGGTTGGCGGAATATTACTTAATCTCAACCGTAACTTCCGCAGACATACCTGCCGTAATCCGCGATTCATATCCTTTGAGGCTTTGAGGTTCTAGGGTGATTTTGACAGAAATACGTTGGACGATTTTAGTGAAGTTACCCGTCGCATTATCGGGTGGTAAAAGTGCGAATTGAGCGCCAGAAGCTGGAGAAATACTCTCTACCCGACCCATAAAAACTTGTTCGGGAAAGGCATCTAGCCTAACTTCCACAGACTGTCCAGCTTTAATGCGATTTAGTTGCGTTTCTTTGAAATTAGCCACGATCCAGTAATTGTTCTCTACCACTGCCATGAGTGGCGAGCCCACTTGAATATCGATGTAGGCAAGCTGCAATTGGGCGTCCTTGAGAACTGCACCTGACTGCGCGATCGCGGATTGAGCGGCTTCGTATTCACTGCGATTAACAGTTGTTTGTTGACCGCTGGCGGCGGCCTGAGCCAATTCACCCCTAGATCCTGAAAGCTTGGCTTGCGCGCTGGTGATTCCTTCCTGTGCTTGGGCTAATCTGGCTTGAGCCTGTTGTACGGATTGGATTGCCGAATTTTTCTGGGCTAGCGCCACCTCGTAGGCGGTTTTAACTGCACCTAATTGTTGACTAGAAATTGCACCTTCCTTATACAGTATGTTATTACGGTTGTAGTCAGTTTGGGCATTTTCTAAGCTGGCATTGGCCTGCTCTACCTGCGCTTGGGCAAGGGGAATTCCCGCTTGGGCTTCTTGGGCGATCGCTTGGGCATTCGCAATGGAGGCTTGAGCAATGCCAACATTTCCCTGAGCTTGAGATGTCCTACCGCTGGTGGTTTCAGAGGCTAGGTCTATATTGGCTTGCGCGGCATTCGCCGTTCTCTTTGCCGACTCTAGTGCGGCTTCGGCTTCTTGGACTTTATTCTCATAGTCCTTGGGATCGAGCTTCACCAATAGCTGCCCTGATTGCACCTGTTGATTATCGCTCACGAGGACGTAGGTAACGGTTCCCGCAATTTTGCTACTAACTTGGTGAATATGTCCGACCACGGAGGCGTTATCGGTTGATTGATGGGTGGAGGCATATTGCCAATAACGATAGCCAAACGCGATCGCGACAACTGCCCCAACGCCCAATCCTGTCAGAATATAGGCGATCGGTTTAATCTGCTTTGGTGCTGGTTTTTCTGGTTCCTCTGGTAATGGGTTCGCTATTGCTACTTTCTCTACATTTGTTATGGGTATTAGTAGGGGCTTCGTAATATTTAAATTTGCAGTATGGTCTTCGCCTATATCTTTATTTGTAATCATATCTTTCTCCATAATTTGCAATCGCTATAGACCCAGAGCATTGAATATGTAACCGATGCTGATAATACCTACTGTCATGAGTCCAATAAATACAGCTAATAGTTGAGGACGCAGTACTTTTTTGAGAATCACCATTTCAGGAAGAGAAAGAGCTGTTACTGCCATTGTGAAGGCTAAAACTGTACCCATAGGCATTCCTTTATTGACTAAAGCTTCAGTGATTGGCATTACTCCTGCAATATTCGCGTAGAGTGGCACGCCCAAAATTACCGCGAGTGGCACTGCTAAAGGATTATTCACACCTGCATATTTGGTAATAAAATCTGTCGGTACATAACCATGAATTCCCGCACCGATCGCTATACCAACCACCACATAGAGCCACACCGATCTCATAATTTCACTCGATTGGAACCTACCTTGCTCAAGTCTTTGATGCCAAGTTAGGGCGACTGATTCTAGGTTGCTTTCATGTTCTGGTGGCTGTTCTTGATAAGATTTTTGCATTTCCCAAACAAATGGTTCCACCCATTTTTCTAATTTAAGTAGTCCGATTATGTAACCAGCCGCGATCGCCAAACCCACGCCAAAGCCAATATAAAGAAGTGTTATCTTCAAGCCAAATAATCCCCACAAAAGGATCACGGCAACTTCATTTACCATTGGTGCTGCCATCAGATAGGAAAAAGTTATGCCCAAAGGTACACCTGCTTCTAAGAACCCGATAAATAAAGGAACAGCAGAACAAGAACAAAATGGTGTAACGATTCCTACCATCGCTGCCAAAATATTGCCTGCGAAAGTGTGCTTTCCCTCTAGCAAAGCACGAACTCTCTCTGGTTCTAAAAAGCTTTGAAATGTCCCAATAATGAAGCTAATCATCATTAGCAATGTTAAAACTTTTGGCACGTCGTAAAGAAAGAAGTGCAGGCTTGCTCCTAAATGCGATGATATTTCTAACCCTATTAGCTTTGTGACGATCTGGGTTGCTAACCAATCGAATGGATAAAAAAGATCGAACATCAAATTTACTCCTTTAACGCAGCAAAAGGGGTTGAATTTGTTCCGAACTGATCACTTGACCTTTGCTGACAACTTTGCCGTTGATTGTCATGGCAGGAGTAGACATCACGCCTCGTTTAGCGATTTCGATTGGGTCAGTAATGTGTAGAACTTCAGCAGTTAAATTGAGGATCGCTAATGCTTCCTTAGCATTTGCTTCTAGCTGTTGGCATTTTTTACAGCCCGCACCCAAAATTTCAATTTTGATTGTATTCATGGAGTGATTCCTAATATTGATCTAATCCTCGAGACTAATCCACTTCACGGAGAGCTGATCGTCTACTGAGAATACCCCAGGTGCAGCCCAAGCAGCTCGTTCGGCTTCCTCCATCTCGGTATAGTTCCGCACTTTGCCACGAAGTGTCACCTTGCTTCCGAGTACCTCCACTTGGATGTTTCTAGCATCCAAAATGGCACTTCGTTTAAAAGCTGATTTAATATCAGCTTCGATTTCTGTTTTTGTCAGTTTGGGGTTGATTGAGATCAGATTAGAGACCCCTTTGACACCAGACAGGTGGTGCAAGAAGTGCCCAGCGGCTTCTTTTAGATACTGCCACTCTACTTCGCCATCTAGTGTGATCCAGCCGTCGCGAACCGTTACCTTAACAGTTCCTCTTGGAATAGTGGTAAACCAGTCGATGTGATGGGCAGCAGCAGCAGCAATGTCGCCATCTGTGCGTTGCAGAGATTCTGGTAGCTTGACTTCGATGTCGTCTGCGATCGCCCTTACTCCAGCAACTCGTTTAGCCGCACGTACAGCTTCCCATTTCTCGCCAGAGCTGGTTGCATAGCCATTGAGTGTCACAACCCCGTCTTTTACTAAAACGCCGATGTCTGTAACTTTCACGCTGGGATCGTATTTGAGTTCGGAAAGCACATCAGTCTTGAGGACGGAGTCAGTTTTCTCTATGGTAATCATTATTTATTTCTCCTATGTTTTATGTATAGCGATCGAAGGATAGGTTGAGATATTCAAAATCAGAGATTATCCTTACAGAGCTAGGCTCCTCAAATCAGCAGTCCCGATCTTTGCTTGACTGCTACAATCTGTTACAAGAATCATCATGACATTCTGTTGTTTGAAATCATGTTTGATTAAGCGTATGGATTGGCTGGATCGCATGAATATCCAATAAATCTTTACAAGAAAGATTTCCGATCGCTCCCGTTCGATAATGGCAACTGTTCCCATGTCGATGCTTTCCACAATCAGCACGGCAAGAGCCATGCCAGTGTTGAGCTTATGGGTACAATATTTTCGAGTAAGTTTCTTGACCCGAAATTGCGCTATGAGGGTAGCTCTAAATCTCTAATGTAAAACATTTCGCTCTCCTGAATAGAGAGTGAACATCCAAATTCCATCAAACAAGAGATTGATTCCAATTAACGTCCCAATCAGCCAAGCGGCACTCACTGGTGAAGTGGACCATACGAAAATCCCGAAAATAATGCCAATCATTCCGCTCACAAGCATCCATCCCCAGTTCGATGAAATCCAACGCATTTGAAATGCGATTGACACTTGAATGATGCCTTGCATAAAAATGGTAAAACCTAACACTAATGTGAAAGCGAGGACTCCTTCGAGCGGATTTATAATCACGAGAATTCCTGCTAAGAGATACAAGAAACCTAGAATCATTTTCCAGACGACTTGTCCCTCTTCTCTCGATTGAAGGACAAAAGCGATTTGTGCAATTCCCGCGAAGATGAATATCCAACCAAATAGTAAGGTTGATGCAATGGTGACAAAGAAGGGAAATGCGATCGCAATCATACCCAGCACGATCGTAAGAATAGCGATCGGAGCTAACCACCTAGAACTAACAACTTGCTCATCAATTTCAGTCTCAATAACTTTCATGTGGTTCTCTTTATGAATAACTACATACATTTCGGCAAACTACTCGCCAACTACGATCAGTTCGCGAATTAAACGCTCTACATCAAAGCACTTTATAGATACCCCAGTCTTGAACGCCTTGGGTTTTTAAAATTGCTTCGGCACAATCGATCTCGTCATCTGTTCCCTCTATCACAACTAAATATTTGCCTTGAAGTAAGCTATCGGTGTAAACGCTGGACTGCTTGGGAGACATACTGTTACCAAACGCGCCTCCAAGCAAACTACCGCCGACTGCCCCATAGAAACTGCCAACCGCCATTCCCAGAAGCGCAGCTCCTCTAGCACCTGCGAATACAATTGTTCCCACACCAGGCAGGATAACGCTTGCCAATCCGAGGAGTAATCCACTGGCAGCGCCTAATATTCCACCACTCAACGCGCCTATTTCCAACTGCTCAATCGTTTGATGTCGAGAGAATTCACTTTCAGATATTGCCACATCATCAGGCGCTACAGTCTGCGCGACCAATGTGATCTTGTTTAAGGGAATTCCAGCCTCTTTAAGGCGATCGAGGGTAGACTCTGCGACATGTCGATCGGACAATACACCCACAGCACTTTTATGTTCTAGATCCATCTTTTTCTCACTGTATGTATTGAAGTCTCGATCTAATGGAATCGCGAGCATCAAAAGCAAACTAAACTTTATTCACATAATTACTATGACAAGCGATTGTTCTATTCCATGAATGAATAGATTGAATACGATACAAAACGTAACTGGCTGTTAGTTTTTTGGGAAGCCTTGCGATCGGAGATACAGGATTTTGAATGTACGATACTGATTTGAGAATTGCTATAAGCATTGTAAAGTTTAAATGCATTTCGATGAAACTCATGCAATTCAACCACTCCCATCAACACGATTTCAAACATCTCTGGGTCACAATATTGAAGTAGGATTCCACACACTAAGCTAGGAAAAGAATGATGAGTGAAAAGATTGACAGCTTTGCCAATATCTTTCGAGGTAAATTAAACGATATCGACGATCGCTTGTCCTCCGTTAAGGCAACCATAGAATCTGCCGCTGAGGAAACCCAATCAACGATTGAATCCAAACTGAATGAGGTTAAAGCCAAGCTAGAGAAGAAGAAAGACGAATTCGCGACCTACAGAACAAAACTTGCTGAGCTAGCTGCAGAAAAGCAAGCTGAGGTCAAATCAAAGGTTGAAGAATGGAAAACGAAACAGGAATTTGAAGAACTCAACCGTCGTGCCGATCGCGCCGAACACTACGCCGCTAGTGGAATTATCGTTGCTATGGCAACCATCGATGAGGCAGAAGAGGCAATTTTAGAAGCGATCGCTGCCCGATTAGACGCAGATAACGCCGTGAAGGTTAAGTAAGCCCATACATTCACCCGTTCTGAATTGGGCTAAACTCAACAAGTAAGCTAAATTCAACGAGAATGAGATGAGTCTAACTCTGTATTTTCTACGCCATGGAGAGACGACTTACAGCCAGACTGGGGGCTATTGCGGTACGCTCGATCCAGACTTGACGGCTGAGGGGCATCGTATGGCAGAGGCGTTTGCAGCGACCTATCAGGCGATCGCTTGGACTGCGATCTACGTCAGTCCGATGAAGCGAACCATTGCCACAGCTAAACCCCTCTGTGACGCAGTAGGGCTAGAGATGCAACTGCGCGACGGACTCATGGAGCTTCACTATGGTGAGTGGGAAGGCAAAACCCCAGAGTACGTTAAGGCAAACCATCTCGATGACTACATCAAGTGGTTAACTGAACCAGCTTGGAATCCCCCTACGGGTGGCGAGACCGCAGTAGAAGTAGCCAGCCGAGCTACTCCTGTGATTAGCAAAATTGAGTCGGAGCATTCTGAGGGAAATGTGTTGGTGGTTTCCCACAAGGGAACCATTCGGATTCTCCTATGCAGTCTGTTGGGAATCGATCTGGGACGTTATCGCGATCGCATCGATATGCCTGCCGCCTCTGTAAGTGTAGTTAAGTTTGATACCCACGGGCCCTTGCTACAACGCCTCGGCGATCGCGCTTACCTTCCTGACGACTTACGCAAGCGATCGGGAACTTAGAACATTGAATCCATGCTGACCGCACGATCGGTTTTGGTTAAATAGCAGGTCATGGAAAAGAGCTTCTCACTGTTGAAGATCGTCTAGCAGTTTCAATAAGATTCATCTCGAAATTCATCAATTTATGCGACAAGTCAAATAGCGATCGCAACCACACTAGCACATTAAACCCAATCGCCCTAAGGCTTTTATCGGTTCTCAAGATTTTTATTATTTTTGATGACAATTTATATCGTAATCAATCAATTCATCCAGTAAATCAAACAGCGATCGCTCAGAGTACGCGAAATAGGAAGGTTATCGAGTTCAATTTGACCAACCAAAGGAAATGATTTTATGACGCGATTAGGCAAAGCTACCGATGCACTCAAAAAGCCTAAAACAGGATCTAGCTCAGATGTGGAGTCATCCACATCACTGCTCAAAATGGCGAACTGTGATGTGGATGGAGTTTTACACTTATTCGATACTTCGCTAAAGGGGCTGAGCGATCGTGAAGCCAAGCGGCGGCTAGAGAAATATGGACTGAATGAAATCGCTCGCGAAAAACCGATCGCATGGTATATCCAACTACTGAAAACAGTAACGAATCCCCTGTCGCTGTTACTCATCGTTCTCGGGGTGATTTCACTGTTGACAGGGAGTACGACTGCCGCTGCAATTATTTTTATTATGGTGATTTTTGGGGGATTGCTGCGCTTTTCCCAAGAATTTCAATCGAACAAAGCTGCCGAAAAATTACGGGAAATGGTGAGTTCGACGGCTACGGTGAGTCGCCAAGATACCGTACAAAATATGGCTCTAAAATCCGATACGAAAGAAGTAAAGGGGGCAACCGCAGGCAAAGAAATTGCAGTGAAGTTGCTTGTGCCTGGGGATATTATTTTTCTGTCAGCAGGAGATATGATTCCAGCGGATGTCAGGCTGATTGCGGCAAAGGATTTATTCCTCAGCCAATCTACCCTCACTGGAGAGTCTCTACCCGCCGAAAAGCATGTAGAACTCCCCGACGACAAGGAGAAAAATCCCTTAGAGCTAGCGAATCTCTGTTTTATGGGTACGGCAGTGGTGAGTGGTTCTGGAACAGCCGTTGTCGCAGAAACTGGTACGCATACCTACTTGGCATCTCTGGCTAAAACCGTCAGTGGACGCAAACCCCGCACCAGCTTTGACAAAGGGGTGAATGGCGTCACCATGCTGTTGTTACGCTTTATGCTGATCATGGCTCCCCTCGTCTTTTTAATCAATGGAATCGTTAAAGGCAATTGGGTCGAAGCCTTTACATTCTCTTTATCTGTGGCGGTGGGACTAGCTCCTGAAATGTTACCTGTGATTGTCACGGCTAATTTGGCGAAGGGAGCGATCGCGATGTCTGACAAAAAGGTAATTGTCAAAAATATTGATGCGATTCAAGATTTTGGCTCTATGAATATTCTCTGTACGGACAAAACAGGGACGCTGACCCAAGACAAAATCGTCTTGCAGCGGCACTTAGACCCCTACGGTCAAGAGAGTGCCGATGTACTCAAATATGCCTATCTCAATAGCTTCTATCAGACAGGTTTAAAAAACTTGCTGGATATCGCTGTTCTCGAACACGATCGCGAACTCGAATCTTTAGAAATTGAGAAAAACTACCAGAAATTTGACGAGATTCCCTTTGACTTTGTGCGCCGCCGCATGTCTGTCGTGATCGAAGAAATGGGAAAACAGCATGTGCTAATTTGCAAAGGTGCAGTGGAAGAAATCCTAAAAGTTTGCACCCAACTCAAAGTCAATGACGAGGTTGTAGCGATGGATGAATCAGCCCGTAAAAAGGTAGCTGACTTACAACAAGCCCTCAACGCCGATGGATTGCGGGTAATTGCCGTTGCCTACAAAGTGATGCCAAAGGATCAATCCCATTACGCGATCGCTGACGAAAGCGATCTGATTCTATTGGGGAACATTGCCTTTCTCGATCCGCCCAAAGATTCTGCGGCGGAGGCAATTAAAGCCCTGAAGTGTTCTGGTGTCGATGTCAAAATTTTAACAGGCGATAATGAAGTGATTACTCGAAAAATCTGTAAAGATGTGGGTCTGCCCGTCCACCATGTTTTATTAGGCAGTGAGATCGAAGCTTTATCCGACGATCGACTAGCCGAAGTTGCAGCCACCACAACGATTTTTGCGAAGTTCTCTCCCACCCAAAAAGCCAAAGTAATTCAGGTGCTGCGAAAGAAAGGCACGATTGTGGGATATATGGGAGATGGAATCAATGATGCGGCAGCTTTGCGGGAAGCCGATGTGGGTATTTCCGTGGATACAGCAGTCGATATTGCTAAAGAGTCAGCAGATATCATTCTATTAGAAAAAAATCTGTTAGTCCTAAGCTCTGGAGTGGTTGAAGGTCGGAAGACCTTTGCGAATATCATCAAATACATCAGAATGGGTACGAGTTCTAACTTTGGTAATATGTTTAGTGTCTTGGGTGCGAGTGCGCTCTTGCCATTTTTACCGATGCAGCCCGTGCAGATATTGATCAATAATCTTCTCTACGACTTTTCGCAAACGGGGATTCCCTTTGATGATGTGGATCGAGAAGAATTGGTAAAGCCACCAAAGTGGAAAATTGATAATATCCAGCGATTTATGATATTCATCGGTCCAATTAGCTCCATCTTTGACTATGCCACCTATGCCCTGATGTGGTTTGTGTTTGGGGCAACTTCTAGGGAGCATCAAGCCTTGTTCCAAACGGGGTGGTTTGTGGAAAGCCTGATGACGCAAACGCTGATCGTCCATGTCATTCGTACAGCTAAAGTTCCTTTTTTCCAAAGTCGGGCTTCTTTCCCGACCCTCGCGATTACCGCTACAGTGATGGGTGTAGGTATGTATTTACCCTTTTCTCCCCTCGCCACCAGTTTAGGGTTTGTTCCCTTACCAGCCGTTTATTTTCTCTGGTTGGCTTTAATCCTCACCTGCTATTGCGTCTTAACTCAATTTGTCAAAACTTGGTTCATCAAGAAATATAGCTATACCTAAAGTTATCCAAACGCAAAATCAGCTAAAGAGGGGCTATTACCTTTGACTTATATTGCCTTAGATGCTTTTGAAGTTGGTGTAAATGGAGCAGCGATCGCGTTGTGGATGGCTTTCCTTTGGGCAATTGGTTTAGGGCTGCTATCCCTAGCTTGCTGGCAACTGTCAAAGGCGAGCCAATGATTGAGGAATCTTTTGATAATTCTGCTCTAAGTATCTCTTTGGCTGAAGGCATCAAACCAAGAGTCTCCATGCGCAATAGCCTTCGATCTTCCACGATCGATGGAGGTCTGGCGGCAGTCTTTAACAGCGTGACTGGTGGCGTTTTACTCAACAAATTTCTACTAGATCTTGGCGCTAATCCAGTAGAGATAGGCATGTTGGCTTCTGTACCGATGCTGGCAAATCTTTTGCAACCCCTAGGAGCCCTACTATCCAATCGCACCCATAGCCGTTGTTTCTATGGGCTGTGGATATTTTTACCTGCGCGATTATTGTGGTTGCTGCTGCTTTTAGGCATTATTTTTGACGCCGATCGCCCTAGGCAACTGGTGTACTTAACCCTAGCGCTAATATTTAGCTCCAATATTCTAGGGGCATTGGGCAGTGCTTCATGGATGACTTGGCTTGCTGCTCTAGTACCCGCACAATTGCGGGGGCGCTACTATAGCGTTCGCTATCTTGTGAGTAATTTGGCTAGTCTGCTCTGCTTACCGATCGCGAGTTTGGTGGTGTCGGAATGGAAAGAGGGAGAGATTGCAGGTTATGGCATCGTTTTGGGTGTTGGCATTGTGGCAGGGATAGTGAGCTTGGGCTGCCAACAATTTATGGTGGATATCAATCCGCAGGAATGCCAACAGGAGAACCCTTCCCTATACAAGGATCTATCCGCTCTTTTTGGCGATCGCAACCTCGCGATCTTTCTGCTTTATGCTGCCCTATGGGGATTTGCCCTCAATCTCAGCGCTCCGTTTTTTAATCTCTATATGCTGGATGATTTGGGCTTAGAGGTAACTTGGGTCACTTTGTTTAATACCCTCTACATTGGCGCAAATATGGTGATGCTATTGGTCTGGGGACGGCTGAGCGATCGCTTAGGCAACCTTCCCCTGTTGTTATGTGCGGGAATCGCGATCGCAGCAATGCCTCTATTCTGGCTGCTCACCAATACCGCGCCCTTACAGGCACATTTATTTATCTATCTGGCTTTGTTCCATATCGTTTGGGGAGGAACTTGGAGCGCGATCGATCTCTGTAGCAATAATATCCAGATCGATATTGCACCGATGCCGTATCGGGCAACTTTTTTTGCAATCGCTGCGGCGATCGCAGGAGTTAGCGGCGCTTTAGGCACAACCGTTGGTAGTTTCCTCGCTCAGTTTGCACACTACGAAGGATTATGGGGCGTGTTCTTCCTGTCTGCGATCGCGCGGGCGATCGCGCTTATCCCGCTATTATTTGTGAAGGAGACAAGATAGCCAAAAGACGAATTCTCCCCACCCTTGTTTACCTGTGAATGTTCCGAAATAGACGCAGAAAATTCCGCAAACCTATCCAAATATTCTCCATCATTCCTTCTCTATGGCATATCAATGGGAGGTGCGGCGATTCTCAGAGCAGTAGCGATTGAAAATTTGTAGCGTAGGTATCTTGCCTGCAAGAACTGGAAACATTCACAAACAATTAAGGGGCGTAACACATCGAAGTCATTGTTAGCAAATCCGTAATAAACAACCAAATTTACGATCGCTAAGCAAAGAGTTTTGCCATAATATATAAGCTCTTGTAGTTTAGGGCTTCAAACTAAGCCTTTATGCTCAATGACAGACCTCCGACTTCACCCTGATACGAAAGAGCAGGTCAGACAGAAGGTTGACATCGTCGATGTCATTTCTGAGCATATTGTGCTACGCAAAAGTGGCGTAAATTTTCGCGGGGCTTGCCCGTTTCACAATGGCAGTAACCCCACAGCCTTAACCGTTAACCCCGTCAAACAGATCTATCACTGCTTTAACTGCGGCGCGAGTGGTGATGCCTTTAAGTTCTTGATGGACATCGGCAAAAGGTCGTTTCAAGATGTGGTGTTGGATCTCGCCAAACGGCATGGCGTGGCAGTTCGTACCCTAGAGCCCGAAAAAGCCCAAGAATTACAACGGCAACTTTCCCATCGCGATCAGATTTATGAAGCCATGGGTTTGGCAACTAGCTTTTATCAACATGCTCTGTTTTCCAGTCAGGGACGGGAAGCCCATGACTATCTCATCCAAAAGCGGCAACTGACTAAAGAGACGATTCAGACCTTTCAACTGGGGTATGCCCCCGCAGGTTGGGATACACTCTATGGCTATTTGGTTCAGCAAAAACGCTTGCCGCCCGCTTTGGTCGAGCAAGCAGGTTTGATCGTGCCCCGCAAAGGGGGCGGCGGCTATTACGATCGCTTCCGCGATCGCTTGATGATTCCGATTCATGACACCAGAGGCAGAGCGATCGCCTTTGGAGGACGTTCCCTTGGAGACGAACAGCCTAAATATCTAAATTCGCCTGAAACGGAACTATTCAGCAAAGGTTCCATTCTCTATGCGATGGACAAGGCAAGAGATGCGATTAGCAAAACCGATCGCGCCGTGGTGGTAGAAGGGTATTTTGATGCGATCGCACTGCACCAAGCGGGAATTCAGCAAGCCGTTGCCACGATGGGCGTGGCTCTGAGCGGCGATCAGATGCGCCAGCTATTGCGCTATACAGAATCGAAGCACATCATTCTCAACTTTGATGCGGACAAGGCAGGAATTACGGCGGCGGAAAAAGCGATCGCTGGGTTTAAAGATTTAGTTTTTAATGGAACGGTGCAACTTCGCATTCTCACAATGCCTGATGGTAAGGATGCCGATGAGTATCTCAAACAGCATGATGCCAATGCCTATCAAGAACTCTTAACCAATGCACCGCTTTTCATCGACTGGCAAATCGAACAGATTCTGGCTGGGCAGAATCTCAATCAAGCTGACCAGTTCCAAAAATGCAGTCAGGCGATTACCCAACTACTAACAAATCTACCCGACACCTTCATCCGCACCCATTACATTCACACCTGCGCTCAGCGACTGGCTCAAGGGAACTCATACCTTGCCCTGCGCTTAGAACAAGACCTGCGCCGACAATTGCGCTATTCCCGTTGGTATGGCAATAAACCACAAACCCCGACTACGCCCACCTCGGCATTACATGTGGCAGAAACCCAACTCCTGCAAATCTATCTCCACTTCCCCCAACATCGCGCCTTCGTTTATGAGATCTTGGAAACAGAAGACATTAGCTTTAGTATGTCGAATCACCGCCATCTCTGGCAGATGATCCTAGATATGCTGGAAGAAGAGACAACTTCCCTCGAACCTGTGGAACCCTTTCCCGATCATCTCGTGCAGCAATTGCAAACTGCCTGTGCGGAAATTCCTGAGATGGCAAAACAATTGCATCACCTCCTGTGGCTCGATGAGAACTCACGGGTGGCATTACTGCGTCCGACCATGGTGGTTAAGGCAGCGATCGCTAAGATTCAACTCGTAATGGGTGAAAAACGCTATCGCCACTGGCGCGATCTATGGGAAAAAACCGATCTCAAAGCCAATCCAGAACTCGGTCATTACTATCAAACCAAAATTCAATCAGAACGAAACAGTATTTTAGAACTTCAGAAACAAATTGAAGTTACTTTTGCCGACCTCACCGATACCTTAGGCTTGATCGTTGAGTTTTAAGACTTTAAAACTACTGTAACTATCGATTCGTTAGGTATTAGCGCGATCGCTTGAGACTGAGAGACATACAAATTTTTACTTTTTAGTGGGAAAGGTCAATAAGTCAAACAAGTCAGCCACAGATAACTGCCAATTGTGAAAAACATCTAGGACAGGCAAAATATCATCGTCTTTATGGCTATTAAAGCGATCACCCTGAAATGTCAAAACTGTTTTTTCATTCGGTGCAATCAACCAGCCTAGCTTTGTCCCATGTTTTAGCGCAAAACTGATTTTATCAATCACAAGAATTGACGATTGCTCAGGTGACAGGATTTCGATCATCCAATCAGGAGCAAGTTCGATCTTATCGAGAATCTCACCATCGGCATCGAGTGGAATATTCGCCCATTCAAACACACAAATATCGGGTACAAGCGATCGCTCTGCAAAAGTACAACGCAACACAGGAAATGCAAAAGCAAGTTGTTCAGATTCCCCACGTTGATTGATGATGGTGGTAAATCGCCCTTGCAATGTACTATGTTTTCCTTGGGGCATAGGTTTTTGATAGATTTGTCCATCGATCAATTCGCTAGCAGGTTTTGTCTCTGGAATCTCCAAAAACTCTTCTAGAGAGAGCGTATTTGTCTTAGGTTGAACTGCGATCGTCATAATTATGCTCCCTTTTACATTGCTTAAGACTAAAATAAATTCGATTGGATTTGCCTCAAATGGGCGATCATCGTTCTTTCCTAGTTTTCATATTGCTTGGATATGGATTTATCTGTAATTGAAAGATTGTTTTACGACCTACTGCCTATAATTTGAGGATCGAATCTTTCCAAAATTTCGTGGTAGCAACTGCGATAGTATTCTTGCAGACGCGCTATGCAATCTGAAACATGCTCTCGAAGTGCCTGTACATTTTCTACATTCATTGGGCTGAGAAGTTGTTCAGCAAAACGACAACTAGCAGCTTGTGACAAATAGCTGGGAGGTCGATTCAAATATATAACGCTCCAAGGATGCCAATTCCCAAAAGCCAATTGTGCATGAGGAATAGTTAGATATAAGAAGAAGTCTGCTTCCATGAAAGATTGAGCAGGAACAATCTTTGCGAGAGAACTTTCGGTATGACGCTTGTTAAGAACATCAGCATGAAGCGATATTCTATTGAGTTTTTCTCTGTCATTGATTGTATTAAATGTTGCAACATGTCTACTAGCATAGGTGAATAGCACTGATGTAGATTTAATTCGGTAAACATTTGAAATATACAACTCCGTGCTGAGCAGTTCGGCAATTAATGCCCAACGCTTATTTGCAAGAAAAGCAGAAAAGAATGACACAAATAACTCATGTCCCAGAAAGCGGTAAAAGTCAAATTCTGTCTTTTGTATTTCCCCAAAGTAATCACTTGGATATTCATAGAGTTCCAGAATTGGAACAAATCCTTCATAGACTGCCTTAGCAATCTCAATATTATTGGTGGCGGCTATAGCTTTTGCAAACGTTGAGAATTCGGATGCAAGAACTTGTGTTGGATCGTCTGCCTGTGTTAAGAGCAAATCTAGACGATCTTCTTTGTACTCAGGGAACAGGCGAATGAGTTCTTCCACAAGCCACGATAAATATTTTCGAGCTAGCACTGGAGCATTGGGTTGTGAGTCTTCAATAGCTGTTATAGCTTGTTCAACAATAGATGGAGGGGCAGGCGTTGATTCAACTACAGTCATTTCAACCCTTAAGATTTCGCGAAGTGCTGCACCTAATTTGCCTTCAAGTACTCTACGCATATCAGCTTTGCTCTCAAAATTGACAGGTAATGTGTAGGAGGTAATGCGTCGCATCCGCAAGTCGAATGGCAGGCTCTCAATTTCTCCAAAGGCTGTATTCATTACTAGAACTATTCTTTCCCACCCTAATACGCCCACAGCAAAGCCAAGCTCCACTAGAACATTTGGGTTTGGTGTTAGTCTACCATCCTTGCCATTGTTGATGATTGAAACGTCACAGACAAAAACCTGACACTCTCTTATTTTATTAAAGATGGTATTTGCAATATCAGGGGAACCAGCTACACCTTGTGTATCCCGATCGATAACGGGCTCAACGAGGATGGAATCATCTTTGTGGATTTCTTTTGCAACTCTTTCCAAAGCAGCCTCTATAAATCCTCGGTTAGTCGAGTTGGGACAGTCAGACTGCCAAGAATAGAAAACCTTACACTCCATAATTTCTCCTGCAGTTCTTTATACAAAGTCATCCCAATCTATCTTTCGCCTCAAATTATTACCTCGGTTATAGGCTAAAACCCCATCATGATGCAACCTGCCCACAACGATCGCAGGGGCAATCCCAAGTTCTGTAGCAAAAAGTGAGATCTCCCGATCGTCTAATTTCCCATTTTCTAGAAACTGCTGCAATGGTTGCTTCGGAATTAGCAGATTTGCCGCAAACTCGTCTGCACCCTTTTCCATTGCATCATTTGGGTCGTAGTCCTTTTTCTCGTCTGTTTCAATAAAAACATCACGTTTTCTTTCTTGAAGTACATGTCCAGATTCATGAAAGAAAGTAAACCAGAAGCGATCGTCACGTTTATAGCGAAAACTGAGTTGTATCAGTGCTTTAGTTGGTGTTAACCAACGTGTTACCCCACTAGCCCTAACACCTTTTAGAGAAGGGACTAAAACAACTACCACACCCGCTGCTGCACATAGTTGTTTAACTTTAGAGATTGCCTCCTTGGGATTTTCCACCGTAAGACTGCGAATCTCCTCTAAGGCTCGTTTAAACTTTTCTGCATCATAGGGAGCACACTCGATCTTTTGAGCATCGAGTTCGCCCTTTCTTAGCCAAGCATTTGTTGCGATGCGATCGCTCTCAAAAGCAACAGATTTCCGAAAAGCCAACGCTTTCGTTCCCCAATAGACATCACACTGTTCGGGTGAAACCACACCAAAAAAATTCAAAACAATTTGTAACTGTTCAACTTTCTCCTTAGACTTTTCAATCCAGCCAAGTTTTATCATTTCCTTGACAGGAACCTTCTCCAGCCAAGCGATCTGTACTTGTAAGCGTGCTTGCTCTTGCTGACGCGCCAAAAATTCTCGATATTTCTGCTCGCGGCTATTCCAGAAACTTGCAGAAATACCTAAGACTCGTTCTAGCTGTAAAGCTGTGTCTGTTGTAATGGCTGCTTTGCCATTAATAATTTCGCTAATAGTTTTTTTGGGTCGCCCTGTGCGATCTGCCAAGTCAGCTTGGCTCATGCCTCTTTCTTCAAGCACCTCAAGTAATGTTTCGCCGGGGGGAGAAACATAATCTGGCAAATATTGATTGTGAACTTTGCTACTCATGGGTGTTATCTACTCCAATAATCCGCACTGCGGTTACTTGCGTCCAATCTATTCCCCCATCCAGTTTTTTGGGGATTGGATCGTTTGCAGGTTCAAAGATAAGTCGATATGGGCCATCGAGATCCAGCGACAACTGACCAGCGCGATCGCCTCGCAACTCATGACATCGCCCTGGCAAATCGCGCATAGTTACAAGCGAAACAGCACCAGAGAGGTCATCCAATCGTCGTCGAATTCGACTAGCTCTATCTAATCCATGTTCTTTGATCAGTAACTTTTGATTGTTACAGGATTTTGCAAACTTCTTATCTTGGAAGAATATGTCCATTATAGCAGGACTTGTATAATTTTATTAACCTTAAAGGTTAACATATTTTTTTCGATTAGTTGCGGATGCAGAAGATTTTATCCTGTATATAGTGCTTAATTGAAACAAAAGTTGATATTTAGCACTATATCTGAGAGCTTAAACGATGACAATTCGTGTTGGGTTGGGACAGGGCTAAGTATTTCTGGCGATAAAAATCCCCAAAAAAGTGGCAAATAGGCAGAGCATGACGCTTAGAGAAACATAGAGAAATAGGGTAAGGTAGTCACCACTTTCAAAAAGTGAATTGTTCTCATAGGCAAAAGAAGAGAAGGTGGTAAATCCTCCACAAAAACCTGTGGCAAGCAGCAAACTCAAAGCTGGACTTAAGCGATATTTTGCCACAAGGGCATAAACTACACCAATGAGAAAACACCCCAAAATATTCACAAAAAAAGTCCCCAATGGGAATGTAAGTTCAAATTGGCGACTAATCGTTTTACTAAGCAAAAATCGCGAAACACTCCCAAATCCTCCTCCCAAGAAAACGATGAATATCTGGCGCATGATGTTTGTCGGGTAAATCGTTGTTAAAATTGCAGTGAAATCATTCTCTCTTGCAAACTTTAATCCATGCCTGCCATTAGTTCCACGATTCCTTTAGTTTTTCCAGAATTTCAGACCCATGCCACGATGGTAGGACTGATTGCAATTTTTGCGATCGCGCACAGTGGTCTAGCAGCTTTACGGATGCGGGGCGAAAAATTGATTGGGGCTAGAGCATATCGGGTGATTTTTGCACTGGTTAGCCTACCCCTCGCATCAATCCTGTTGATCTATTTCTTTAATCATCGCTATGACGGCATACAGCTCTGGCAAGTGCAAGCTGTACCGGGCATCAACCCTCTGGTTTTGGTCGTATCCGCAATTTCTTTTTTGTTTCTCTATCCCTCCACATTCAATCTACTGGAAGTAGCTGCGATCGCAAAGCCACAGGTTCATCTACATGAAACGGGAATTATTCGCATCACCCGCCATCCACAGATGGTTGGTCAAATTATTTGGTGTGTTGCCCATACACTCTGGATTGGGAGCAGCTTTATGGTAGTAACTTCCCTTGCGCTGATCTTGCATCATCTTTTTGGTGTGTGGCATGGCGATCGCCGTTTGCTGGAACGCTATGGCGATGCTTTTGAGGAGCTGAAACAGCGAACTTCTGTATTTCCATTTCTGGCGATCGTGCAAGGACGCCAAACCTTTGAATGGAAAGAATTCATCCGTCCTGCCTATATCGGTGTAATTATTGCCGTAGTTCTATTTCGCTGGTTGCACCCGATCGCAATTAATGCCTTCGCCAACATCCCTTGGTAGTCGTCTAAAAGTTCAGGTGGGATAAACTTCAGGTGGGATTTAGATCGGCAGTAAGATTTTTAATTGCTGCAATCAATTCGGGTACGGAGGATGCCGCCCAATCTAGTTCGGCCCTGCGTCCGACTTGAAGTTGGGCGTGCAGGCTAAACTCCTGTGGGTAACCCGTTACCTCTACGCGAATCATTTCGGTAGCAGCCGTACAGGTGAGCTTCTCGCGATCGCTTAGCTCTGTTTCCATGTGTGTCATCGTATCTGCAAGCTGCAAACTCAGCCGACAAAAATCGCGCAGTTCCTGACCTGTAAGCTCGATCGCCCAGCGATCGCCACCCACCAAACCTTCAAAAACCTCTGCCTCAGATTGCCAACCGAGTCGCCAGCCCGCACCACTTGCCATGCGTTTTGGCATTCGTTTGAATCTATAAATCTAGTCGCTATACATTTAATCGCTAAGACTTAATCGCTAAGTCTTAGGGAGCGATCGCTTTTAAAAAGGGTACTTCCAGATTCTCCCCCTTAATTCAAGGGGGGCTGGGGGGGATCTAAACCTAATCGCTCAAAATTTCTGGTTGGGTCATTTCATCAGACATCTCAATAATGGCTCTGAGAATTGGTTTCATGGCGTGATCGTCGTAATCGTCAATTTCTTCGTAACGTCTGAGCTTGGCACGATTGGCGACCTGCACCGTAATACGGTAGCGATTAGAAGCTTTACCCACCAAATCTTCTACACGACGAGTAATCTGAGCTGAGTCAACAATGTAGCGTTTTGCCATAACGAGTTTGTCTGTCTAAGTTCTGGTTTATGAGTTTGAGTCGATTTTGCCTTGTGCGCCCTTAAACAAATATTCAGTTAAAAAGCAACAGTCAGCCTGTCTAGTTTACCTTGATTCTCCAGTTGTATTGCTTAGAATTATAGGTCATCAGTATTTATACCTAAAGACTTATCAAAATATCTGCCAAGCTGTAAATATTGATACTAGTTATTCGGTAAGATTGTTAAGACAGTCTAAAAAATATTTAACATAACGTAAGGATTTTTCTATGGCGAAGCAAACTTTAGCGTCTTTAAACTCTGCTGACTTAGCTGGAAAGAAAGTGTTGGTCAGAGTGGACTTTAACGTACCTCAAGATAAAGTAACTGGAGCAATTACCGACGACACCCGCATTCGCGCTGCATTGCCCACCATTAACTATTTGACTGAAGCTGGAGCCATAGTAATTCTCACTAGTCACCTCGGCAGACCTAAAGGTGTGACTGAAAATTTAAGACTCAATCCGATCGCCGTACGTCTGTCAGAGCTTCTCGGTAAGCCCGTAGCCAAGACCGATGATTGTATTGGCGATGCCGTAGCCGCAACCGTCGCGGGTCTGAGCAATGGTGATGTTGTCTTGCTTGAGAACGTGCGCTTTTATCCTGAAGAAGAAAAGAACGATCCTGAATTTGCCCGTAAGTTAGCATCCGTTGCTGACATGTATGTTAACGATGCCTTTGGCGCTGCCCACCGCGCCCATGCTTCCACAGAAGGCGTTACCAAATATCTCAGCCCCTCCGTCGCTGGTTTCTTGCTCGACAAAGAGTTGCAGTACTTGAGCGGTGCAATTGATACGCCCCAACGTCCTCTAGCAGCGATCGTCGGTGGTTCTAAGGTTTCTAGCAAAATTGGTGTGATTGAAGCTTTACTCGGTAAAGTAGACAAGCTTTTGATCGGTGGTGGCATGATCTTTACCTTCTATAAAGCCAGAGGCCTTGCCGTAGGTAAGTCCTTGGTCGAAGAAGACAAGCTCGAATTGGCAAAATCTCTCGAAGAAATCGCCAAGCAAAAAGGCGTACAACTGCTTTTGCCTACCGATGTTGTCGTAGCTGATAACTTTGCCCCTGATGCCAACTCTCAAACCGTCAGCATTAACAATATTCCCGATGGTTGGATGGGCTTAGATATTGGACCTGACTCGCTCAAGGTATTCCAAGAGGCATTGGCTGATTGCAAGACCGTCATTTGGAATGGTCCTATGGGTGTATTTGAGTTTGATAAATTTGCCGCAGGTACAGACGGAATTGCCCACACGCTTGCTGGTCTAACGGGTTCAGGCACAATCACGATCATCGGCGGTGGTGACTCCGTAGCAGCCGTTGAGAAAGTTGGCGTAGCCGACAAAATGAGCCATATTTCTACAGGTGGTGGCGCCAGTCTCGAACTGCTAGAAGGCAAGGTACTTCCTGGCATCGCTGCTTTAAATGATGCCTAGTTTGCCGTCGGTATCTAGATCCATAGCGAAATAAATAACGAATCGGGGGGATTGGGATGGAAGTCTCAGTCCCCTCTCTGTTTCAGCTATCATAAGCACCATTCACGCATAACTACCGCAGATAAAGCAAACATAACTATTTACCGATCGCTGATAGGAGCAATGACGAATGTCTCAAGGGAAAGAAACGGCAGTCCTAATTTTGAGTCTGTTAGTTACAGGTGGATTAGCAGCAGGGGGGTACTGGTATTTCCAGAAGGAGAGCAAAAATTCCGTACAAACAACCTCAACTGAGACGGCTAGTCCAACTTCATCGCCAACCTCTTCAGCCACACAAGCCCCTCCGAGTCCTGTTTCTGTAGCTTCCCTAGATACCTCTCAACCAAACCCTGCGATCTTGGGTATTGACGGCAGTACCGCCATGGTTTCCTTAGTCAAAGAATTGCGTACTGCCTACGCTCAGGTTAATCCCAATATTCCCTCTACTTTTGGTGTGCCTGATGGTAGCCCGGGCGGATCGAGCAAGGGCATTCAAAATTTAATGAATGGTTCTGTGGCGATCGCTGCGACTTCGCGTCCGCTCAAGGTAAACGAGGCACAGGCAGGGGTGCAACTTTTTCCGATCGCTAAAGATGCGGTTGCGATCGTTGTGGGGGCAAATAATTCGTTTAAAGGTAGCTTAACCTTTGACCAAGTCCGAGACATTTATACAGGTAAAATCACCAACTGGTCTCAGGTAGGGGGAGCCAATATACCGATTAAGGCAATCAATCGTGCGTCTGCTAGCGGAACCAGAGACCTATTTCAAGATGTCGTGTTAAAAGGTCAACCCTTTGCGCCCGATAGTGCCAACTTTATTACTTGGCCGCAGGACGAAACCACAGCCATCTTACGCGCAATTGGAGATAACGGCATCAGCTATGCCACCGTGTCTCAAGTTGAGAAGCAAGAAATTGTGCGAATTGTATCGATTGATGGGGCAGCACCGACAGATGTTGCCGCCATCAAAGCAGGTAAATACCCAATCACGCGCAATCTGTTTTTGGCAGTCAAAAAACAGACTAGCCCTGCGGTCAAACAGTTTATCGATCTAGCCCTATCCCCACAGGGACAACAAATTGTGCAGAAATTGGGGTTTATTCCCTTGCAGTGAATTGATGCATGGCATCTTAGCTAGCAGCCGTCACGCGATCGATTTCGCCGACATAGGTTCCCAGACCGATCGCAGTTTTAATTAAACCGCCATCGGTCTCAACGGCACGATATTGGGAGATCGCTTCCATGATTGGCACCGCCACGATGTGACGGTTTTGCCATGCCACCATATGATCAAATTTCTCTTGGGCAATCAGATCGACAGCACTGACCCCAAAGGCTGCACCTAGAACGCGATCCAATGCCGAAGGCTTACTGCCACGCTGGACGTGACCGAGAGTTGTGACGCGAGTTTCAATACCCGTGCTGGTGCTGATCTGGTCGCCCAAATACTGAGCAATCCCGCCATACAGAGACTGACCCAAACTATTGGTGTACTTGACCGCTTCACCTGTTTCAGTTTTGACGGCTTCGGCGACGACCATCGTACTAAAGTTGATGCCCCGATCGCGTCGTTCGCTTAAGGTCTTACAGATTTTTTCCATGCTATAGGGAATCTCAGGAATGAGAATCACATGCGCACCACCAGCAATCCCAGCACTCACAGCAATATGCCCCGCATCGCGTCCCATCACTTCTAAAATCATGACGCGGCTGTGACTGATCGCCGTGTAGGTGAGTCGATCTAAGGCTTCAACCGCAACATCGACAGCCGTGTTGAACCCTACGGAATATTCGGTAGCACCAAGATCGTTATCAATGGTTTTGGGCACGGCAACGAGATTTAAATTACCCTTTTGGGCAAGTTTGCGTAAAATTGCCAGACTGCCATCGCCACCTACCACAATTAGGGCATCTAGCCCCAGTTGCTTGTAACCTTCAATTACTTCATCGGAGCGATCGACAAGACTGCCATCGGGCATGGGAAAAGCGAAGGGATTCCCTTTATTGATCGTGCCCAGAATAGTGCCGCCATATCTCAGAATGCCAGAAACCTTTTTAATATCAAGGAGTTCGGCATCAACGGGGCGATTCATCAATCCTTGGGTCGAATCTTTAATTCCATAGATCTCTATGTCATAGTCTCGGGCTCGCCGCACAACGGCTCTAGTCACCGCGTTTAAGCCACCACAATCACCGCCACTGGTGAGAATACCAACACGCTTGGGTTTACTCATGCAATACCTTACTTAACTCACAATGTATGAACTTAGCTTTATCTAGCCTTTGAACTAGAAAATTGCAGGTTGTCTCAAGGATCGCTCAGGCAATGCAAACAAGTAGCATCAATAAACACAAATCCGAGAATGCGGAAATGGGCGCAAAAAGATAAGCACCACAGGAACTTATGATTCCTCGGTGCTTATCCCAAATAATTTCTAATAATTTAATGATTGCTTTTTGAAAACTTGAGTTTCTCAGTCTAACGATCTAAATTAGTCGCCTAATTCGATCTTCAGCTTAATGGAGAAAACTCAACAAGCTAGGTTGGCTGTTTGGTTACAGAGAAGAACCAAGACCGATATAAGAGCCATAGAAAAACAAACCGACTACAACAAGCACACCAGTTCCAGCAACTGTTGCTACCAACCATAAAGGAATACGCCCACCTTCTGTCATCGTTTACACCTCTATAAAATAAGTTTTATCTGAATTTTGATTCAAATCGGCGATCTAAGTTTCAATTTGAGTTTTGGCTTGAAGTTTGTAAAGCTATCAACATAACCAGTACGAGCAACTAGTTAAAGAAATAGCTCGAAAACAACAAAACAGTAACAAAAATAAGCAGCAAACCCAAAAAGAGCGATGTACGGTTTAGCTCTACAGGTTGGCTATTAGGATTTTTGGGAGCCATGAATAATAAGACCTCTAAATTCTCTGGGTTAATCAGTAGTGTCTAACGAGAAATGAACTGCATAGCAGTGATTGCGCCAATGAAGAATACAGTGGGTACGCCGAGGGCATGGATTGCCAACCAACGCACTGTAAATACTGGATATTGAACGGGTTGATTTGAGTTAGTCATAACAGCAGTTTAAATAATGAATCTTGGTTTTAGGGGGTGATTTCCTAACTATTATTTAGCCGCCGCAGGGATTTCTTGGCTGGCATCGTAGCGATCGCGAAGCACTGGTGCTGTTTGGCGATCGGGGGTGTAGTACTCATTGGGTCTAGGTGTACCAAACACGTCATAGGCAAGACCTGTTTGCACAAATAGCCAACCTGCTAAAAACAAAGCGGGAATCGTCAAGCTATGAATTAGCCAATAACGAATACTTGTAATAATGTCTGAGAATGGACGTTCTCCAGTCGTTCCTGCCATAACAGTCCTCTATAGGTTTATATCTAAAATCGTGATGCTTAAATAATAATTTACTATTGTACCAAGTTAGAAATACCAACTTAGAAATACCAACATGGAAATCAGGAAGATCGACCTCGCCGAACGAGACGAGATTCTTCGTGGCGATCGATATGCCTATAGCCAGTGGTTTCATCAAGAATTTAAAGTCTCTCAATTGGGGACAATTAATCCTGACGACGTATTTGTTGCCGCGATCGCGGGCAAAATAGCTGCCGCCCTGCAAAATTTCCGCTTTCGACAATCGGTACGAGGGATTGTCAAACCGATGGGAGGTATTGGAGGGGTATGGACATATCCAGAATATCGCAATCAAGGCTGTGTTAAAAATTTAATCAAAGCGGCTTTTATAGAGATGAAAACCAAGGGGATCTGCGTCAGTATGTTACAGCCCTTTAAAGAAAGCTTTTACGCTGCCTTTGGCTATGTGACCGCTAACGCAAATTTAGAGCTAAAAGTCCCAATTCAAGCCTTGCGCCATTATCTCAGCCAAAATTCATTATCCCCCGCGTCATCAGAGCCGATCGATCGCTGGCAATGGGAGCGCCAACCTGCTAGCGATCTAAAAGATCCGATTTTAGCGTTTATATCGTCTTTGCCGCCCCAGCAACATCATGGTTTAGCAATACCAGGTCTGACCTACGAACAATGGTGTCTGTGGTACAGACATAAGATCTGTGTTTCTGTGAAACATAACGGCGAAACCTTGGCGATCGCCCTCTACAGCATCGACAGCCGCACAGCCAAGGAAGGTGGCACGAGGTGCATCGATATCTATGCCATGTTTTGGAAGAATCTAGAAGCCCGCGATCGCCTCATGGCTTTTTTTGCCAACCATCGCGATCAGATCGACTACGTTACAATGTCGGTTCCAGCAAATAGCCATTTTCATACTCTATTCAGGGATGCCCCACATCCCATCGAAGCGATCGTTTCTCATCAGCCTTGGATGGTAAGAGTTATAGATGTCAGTGAGGCTTTAAGGGATTTGCCCGCACCTGCGATTGGAGAAGTTGCGATCGCTGTATCCGATCCGCTTTGTGCATGGAATCAAGGCGTCTTTATATTGCGGAGCCAAGAAGGTAAGTTAAGCGTGACTAGAAGCGACAATTCCCAACCCGATCTTGAGGCAACGATTGAGGGGATCTCGTCACTGGTCTATGGCACATTGCCCCTAGAGGAACTGCTTTACAAACAATGCCTCAAGCTTCCGAATCCTGAAAGTAATTCCATTGATACTTCTAATGAACTATCCAAAGTTCTATTACAATGGTTTCCTGTTGTTCCTATCTTCAATCCGTTTAAGTTTTAGTTTTTGAACTTTTAGAATGCCAAGCGAAAGACTCGTGCCACTGAGCTAGCCTCTTTCATTTCGAGAATTAAATCTTGATTGCCATTGTCGATCCAGCGATGTTTGAGAACTTGCAAACTTGCTTCTAGTTCTTCGCCTGTTGCCACTGTAAATGATTTCCCCTTTTTAAGGGTTAACAGTGATTTGAGTGGATCGCCAGTGCTATTTAAAACCCGAACTAAACTCGAACCAAACGTAAAAGCCCGATCGCTATTGTTTTTTATGCGTAATGCGATCGTCAATGACAAGCAATCATCTGCAACAACAGCACCATCTAAACTGACCGCAACCCGATCTCGTTCCATTCTGGCGGAGAGGGGAACTTTCCCCGACTGACAGCCTGAAGAGGGTAGCAACAGAAGGATTACCCGAGTTAGGAACGAGTGGTTCTTTATCTAGTGGTACGATCTGAGGGTTAGTTTCAGAAAGCTGTTCGCCAACCAAGCGCTTTTGCATTTCTCTAAAGCTAGACACTCCTTCAAATCCATAACGATTGAAGTTATTTCGATTGATAAATTCTTCTAGATTGGCAAGGCGATCCTCAGATAGAGGATGGGAGCTTAAATAGCTGAGCTTCCCTTCATTGGCTTGAATTGCCTTTAATAAGCGCATCACAGTCCATATGCCATCGGCGGAGTAGCCTCCAGAAGCGATCGCTCGCGTGCCCAAAATATCGGCTTGCTTTTCTTCAGTGGGGGTGTTTTCAGCTACCTGACTATCAAAGATAAGTCCGACTCCAAACACGTTGCCTACAGCCCCTACACTCAATCGATCGACCATTTTACTATAACCATGGGAAAGCACGGCATGAGCGACCTCATGGCCTAACAAACCCGCGAATTCGGCTTCGGTTCCGATCGCATTTAAGATACCAGTAGAAAGAAAGATTTTGCCTCCTGGGAAACTATAGGCATTAGACTTGTTTGGAAATAATAGATAATAACAAAACAGTTAGAAGGCGAGAT
>NZ_JAZBJZ010000024.1:0-53263 GCF_036349135.1 Tumidithrix elongata BACA0141 | reverse complement strand
ACATCTCGCCTTCTAACTGTTTTGTTATTATCTATTATTTCCAAACAAGTCTATTTATCAGTATGTTTTTTCACGACGTGCCGCCTAACCATGCGTTGCAGCGAACTCAGCATAGGCGTCGTGGAGTCAATCAAAGCAGTCCAACTTGTTGGAACCGAAGAGTTTGATCCCCCTGCCCTATCGCATCTCCCTTACAAAAGGGAAGTAAATTCTCCCCGCTTTTGCAAGGGAGGCTGGGGGGATCCTTGGGATGTATAGCGTTTCGGGTTCTCTTATCCCGAACTGACGTTATTTAAAGAATTTCAAAACCCTAGCCCTCTGGTTTATATAAATACAAAAAAAGCTTGGTTAATGAGAATAAACCAAGCTTTTTAAATTACGAATGAATTAACTATTTAGGAATGATGCAGCCTTGCATGGAGGTTGAACCATCGGGCATGGTGGCGCGGCAGAGGTTGGTTTGGCTTAGATCGACTCCACTCAAATCGGCTTCAGTCAAGTCAGCCCGATAGAGGTCAGCACCTTTGAGGTTGGCACCTCTAAGGTCAGCTCGATATAAACTGGCATAACGCAAAGAAGCATTTCTCAAGTCAGCCCCATTTAACTTGGCTCCAACTAACTCAATATCGATGAGATTGGCATCTTTCAGATTTGCATCCGTCAAGTCAGCATTCTTCCAACGGCTGTTGCGAGCATTAGTCCCAGCAAGATTGGTTCTGATCAAATCCCCATTAATTAGAAAAGAATGTCTTAGATCGGAACTACTCAGATCGGCACTTCTAAAGTCGCCGTAGTAGATGGTGCTAAAAGATAGGTTGATACCAGTCAAGATGCTGCGTCTAAAATCAGCGCCATCAATCACAGCACCTCTGAGATTAGCACCGCTAGCATTGATGCCGCTCAGTTCGCAACGCTGGCATTCACGGCTTTCTAAAAATACCTTGAGGTGTTCGGCACTTTGGGCTTTTGCCTGCGTTGGAACGATCGCACTGATGGCTGTACCAGTGGCTAGAAAAAGCGCAGCAGTCAGAATTCTTAGCTTCATAGGATTCACCTGTTAGCGAGGTTTACTTTTTTATGCGGAGGAAAAAATCTATGGGGGAACTTACTTATTAATTAGTTCGATCGATACAACGACGTTACCCAAACTATTTATATTGTTACCACATTATGTTTACAAGTTGATACAAGCAAAGACAACAACTTATAAGTGTGTTTTAGCAGTTAAAAGGCGAATCCACAATTTTATAAATGCTGAAGTTTTGCCATAAAAAAACCATCCATATTTTGCTGATGGGGCAAGACTCTGATCCAGTTCTCTGGGGTCAGAAAATTGGTTAAGGGACTAGGTGGTTGAGGAGTCGCGAGCTGCCAGTCGGGATGGGTGGATAAAAATTGACCAATTACAGCCTCATTTTCAGCAGGATGTAGCGTGCAGGTGCAATAGACCAAGACACCACCCCATTTTACCCATTGTGCCGTCTGTTCGAGAATTTCTATCTGTAGCTGTGCCAACTTGTAGGGCTCCTCGGCGGTTTGTCGCCAGCGGGCATCGGCATGGCGGTGTAATGTCCCCAATCCCGAACAGGGAACATCTAACAAAACCCGATCGGCGCGATCGCAAAACTGGGGAAATTCCCGACTATCTCCCACCAAAGTTTCAATACTTTTAAGCTGGAGCCGATCGCAATTTTCCTTTAGACGCTTGAGCCGATTTGCAGAACGGTCTAGGGCATAGATCTTGCCGCGATCGCCCATGAGTTCGGCAAGGTGCGTGGTTTTCCCCCCTGGGGCAGCACAGGCATCAATCACGACATCATCGGGCTGAGGATCGAGCAAAAGGGCAGCTAATTGGGCGCTGGCATCCTGTACAGTCCACCACCCTTCCTTAAATCCTGGCAACTGTGAGATCTCTCCCGAGCCCTGTTCTAGTCGAACAGCATTGGGAATATTAACCAGCGCAGTGGCAGCAATCCCCGCATCGGCAAAAGCAGTCAAAACCATGTCAGTATTTGCGACCAGACAATTAACCCGCAGATCGATATGAGGAGACTGATTGAACCAGTCGCATAGCTGTTCGGTTTCAATTGCCCCAAATTCCTCTAGCCACAGGGAAATCAGCCAATCTGGGAAACTATATTTACTACCGAGATCGGGAAGATTTTGCCATAGGGACTGTTCGGCTTGGGCGATCGCCACAGCACGTAAAACCCCATTCACAAAACCTGCTAATCCCGCTAATTTGTTGTGTTTTGCCAAGTCCACACTGGTATTCACAGCAGCCGATGCGGGGACTTGCGCTAAGAAACAAATCTGATAAATTCCAATCTGCAAGATCGATCGCAGATCGGGATTGAGTTTGGCATTAGGTTTGCGGGTAAATTGCAAAATTATCGAATCAAGTGTGCGTTGGCGACGGGTAATGCCATAAACTAGTTCTGTGGTTAAACGGCGATCGCTGGCAGAAACCTGATGCGTTTCCTTGTCAGTCGATGGTTGTAATACCTGATTCAGTGCAACATCAGCATATACGCCTCGTCTTTGAATTAGACGCAGGGCGGTAAGGGTAAGCTGACGGGCGTTAAGGCTTTGAATGTTAGCGGCTCCAGTAGCCATGATGTTTAATTTTCTGTGATGGTTGAAGCTTCTTTGGTTTCGATCGTTACTCCTTTAGGTGGAGATACTCAAAAATTCTGAGAAACAGTTTTTTTTATGTAGACAAACCCTAGGAGTTTCTGATATTAAGGTCATATATTCTGGGCAATCTTAGATCGTCTTAAAAGGTAAGCTTTGCGGCTTGGTAGAGTACTCAGAGTATCGTACTCGTAGTATAGTACTGGCGCTTGGCACGCTTAGAAGGTTCAGATTGTGGTGTGCATCTGTCTAAATTTGACGTGAAGTTGGTGTGAGGAAATGGTTGATACAGGATTGCGGATAAGAAAGCGCAGGCTTCCTTCAGGTCAGAATGTTTCTTTAAGTTTGGCACTGAGCATCATCTTGCTTGTTTTAGGTATAGACATTTCCTTAAATGTGAATCTGACCTACAGTTTGCTGATTCCTCTGTTTGTTTGTGTTTTGGGTGTAATTGCACTCGGTAGTGTAGCCGTTCCTATCTTACGTCAGTTAAAGACAGGACAAATTGTGCGAGAGGATGGGCCTCAAGCACACCTAAAAAAAGCAGGCACACCAACCATGGGCGGGATTTTTATCATGCCGGTGGGGATCGTTGCTGCCCTAGTTTTTTCTGGTTTTGAGCCGCGAGTCGCGGCTTGTTGTGTTCTCACCCTAGCATTCGGATTAGTTGGGTGGTTAGATGACTGGCAAATCCTTCGCCGCCATTCTAATAAAGGGATTTCTCCAAAAACTAAGCTGGCTTTACAGGCGATCTGCGCGATCGCTTTTTGTACTTGGATGGGTTTGACCCAAGATTGGCAATCGTTTAGCACAATCAACCTACCCCTGCATTTGGTTTTACCCCTTGGTATTCTCTTTTGCCCTCTGGCACTCTTTGTGATCATGGGCACGACTAACGCGACAAACTTAACCGATGGTCTGGATGGTTTAGCGGGTGGTACAGGTGCGATCGCACTCCTCGGTATGGCAATGTTACTTTTCCCCGAGCAACCTCAACTCGCTATCTTTAGTGCTTGCATGAGCGGCAGTTATTTGGGCTTTCTGTGGTTTAACCGCAATCCCGCCAATGTGTTTATGGGGGATACGGGTTCGCTAGCTTTGGGTGGGGCACTTGCAGCCGTGGCTTTACTCGGCAATATGTTATGGGGCTTGCTGATCGTCGGTGCAATTTTTGTCTGGGAATCCATCTCTGTGATTGCCCAAGTTTCTTATTTCAAGGCAACCAAACGCTCAACAGGTGTGGGTCAGCGTCTATTCAAAATGGCTCCTTTTCACCACCATCTAGAGTTAAGTGGCTGGCATGAAATCCATGTCGTCAGAGCTTTTTATATCGTTGGTGTCATGCTAGTTGTCCTTGCCTTGATGCTGAAATTTCTCTAGATCGTCACTACCATAGCAATCCTTAAAAGCAGGGGCAATTTATATTGCCCCTGCTTTTAAGGATTGCACGTTTGTTTAATCGCATCCTAGCGATTCACGGGTACTCACCCCCGTCTTAGAATTGACGCCCTTAGCCTTAGTACACAACCACTTAATCTGAGCGCCATCAAGAATAGCCTCGCTAAAATCAGCCCCCGTAATATTGACGAAATCGAAGGTACTGCGTAACAAAATCGTATCGACCAAAATGGCATCGCTCAGATCGGCTTTGGCAAAATCAGTTTGATCGAGCATCCCGCCTGTAAAATCTGCCCCATGCAAGTTGGCATTGCGTAAAATCGAAGCACTAAAGATAGCTCCTCGCACATCAGCATTGGCAAAGTTAGCACTTTCCATATTGGCATTGGCGAAACCAGAGCCCGCCAGTTCTTGCCCTGAAAAGTCTCGCCCCTTTAATGCCCCATGACTAAACGATAGGGGTTTTGCCCATGCCGAGGCTTGCCATTGGGGGATCAGTTGCGAGAACGATAAAATAGCGATCGCTAAAAATATTGGCAAGAAAATTGTCCAGAGCGAAATTTGGCGAGGGTATAAGCGATTCATGCTATAAAACGTTTAAATTCAAGATCGTAAAATTGATTGCTAAGTCCTGCGATCGCCTGTATCTTTCCATCAGGTCGTTAGTAAACTCAGGGATCGGAGCTTTCCGTATCCTAGCATCGCCCTAGAATTAGCTGCGGACTACAGGTATTTCTTCGGTTTTCTCAAGTTAAGGTGCGCGATAATTTGGCAATCGGCGATCGAGGTTCCGTGTTTATGCCGATCGCAGATAACAAACTGCTGCCCAAAGCCCCTGTATAATCGTGATCTCTATAACTATCTTCGGATAAACAGTGGATATCTACTGCACTCGCCCCAATTGCCCAAAGCCAGTCAATGCATGTCCAGACTTGGATACGGGTGGCACGATTAAAACCATTAGTCAAAAATTTTGTGTGACTTGTGGGATGCCGCTGTTTTTAGCAGGTCGCTATCTCACTGAAAAGCCTCTTGCCAGAGGAGGATTTGGGGCAGCCTATATAGCGCGCGATCGCTACACCCCCGCCATGAGACGCTGCGTGGTCAAGCAACTGATGCCACTAGGGTTAACTGGGCAGCAACTGGAAATTGCCAAGCAAATGTTCGATCGCGAAGGAGAAGTCCTCGAACGTTTGGGTACGCATCCCCAAATTCCAGACTTACTAGCATTTTTTGAAGTCCAAGCTGGCAAGGACAATTTCTTTTATCTCGTCCAAGAATTTATTGACGGCTTTACGCTCGAGCAATTAGTCGAACAGCATGGTGCGATCGCTGAAGCCGATGTTGTAGAAATTATGAGCAGTTTGCTGCCTGTTTTACAGTTTGTTCACGATCATGGTTCGATTCATCGCGACATTAAGCCGTCGAATATTATGATTCGCAAAGCCGATCAAACCTATTTTCTCCTAGACTTTGGTGCAGTTAAGCAGGTAACGGCTGCTGCCGCAGGGCAAAAATCTACAGGGATTTTCACGCCGGGGTATGGCGCACCCGAGCAGATGCGCGGCGATAAAGTCTTTCCTTCTAGCGATCTCTATGCTTTTGCCGTTACTTGTCTGTATTTGCTAACGGGTAAGGAACCTGACGATCTTTTTGATGTAAATACAAATAAATGGAACTGGCACAGCGCGATCGCGGTTAATCCCGATTTGGTCAGATTACTAGATCGGATGCTAGAAACTGCGCCAAATATGCGCTTTGAATCTGCCAAAGATGTTTTAGATGCACTCAAGCAAATCTATGCCCCCACATCTCAAACGCTTACTCAACCCTCCCAAACTTCTATTTCTGCCCCTTCGCAGGTTCCTGTTTCCGCTCCTCCTGCGGTGGTTACACCTCCTCCCGCACCTGCCTCGCGTCGGGTTGCTTCTGCTTCTCCGCCGCCTGTGCAAGCCGCGCGTCAAGTTCCAGCAAGTCCCTCTGCCACCCCTTGGTTGCTGTCAGCTCCTTTAGGAAACCAGTTGTTTGCTGCATTCTTGATTGGGTTTGAGGGGATGCTTTTAGGACTAGTAGCGTATTATGTGGGCTTTGCCCAAATTGGGATGCAGCCAAGTCTATTAATTTTAGGGGGGGTGGTGCTTTCAATTCTCTGGTTGCGCATCAGTCAAATTTTAGATAATAAAGACCTCCTGATTTTTGTGAATGTGGGAACCATTTTGGCTGTGGTTGGTTTGCAGCTTTTTGCTAAGTTACCTCAGTTGCAAAGTCTTCCTAGCTTGGAAAACATGGCACTGATGAGCGCGATCGCAGGCTTTGCCACGGTTACCTGTATGGCACTCTTTCGGCTGATCTTTCAGCTTCTCTATTCATTTCTGTAGGCTTATTCTGACTATATTCGAGGTGATTCCGATCTAATCAATCCATGCAATTGCTAGAGTAGTTACAATAGGGTTCGCACTCAACGTAGTGGCACAATCTCTGGACTTAAAGATATGGCGAAAAAAGTAGTCGTTGGCTTATCGGGTGGTGTCGATAGCTCTGTTGCAGCAGCATTACTGCATCAGCAGGGTTATGACGTAACTGGCTTAACACTGTGGTTAATGCGAGGCAAAGGTCAATGCTGCTCGGATGGCATGGTTGATGCTGCTAAAATTTGCGAACAGCTAAACATTCCCCATGAGATTGTTGATAGCCGCGATGTATTTGAGCAAAACATCATTAACTATCTGGTGACAGGCTATGCCGCAGGCAGTACGCCTCTGCCCTGCTCGCGCTGCAACAAAGCCGTAAAATTTACCCCTATGCTGCAATATGCAAAGGAGCAGTTGGGCATTGAGACGATTGCGACTGGACATTATGCCCGTATAAAGTTCGATTCGGATACGGGACGTTATCAGCTATATCGTGCTGTCGATCGCGCCAAAGATCAGTCTTACTTTTTATACGAAGTGCCACAAACCGATCTCGGTCATTGCGTGTTTCCGTTGGGCGAACTCACCAAAGCTGAGACGCGCCAGATTGCCGCAGAGTTTGGTCTTACGACTGCCGAAAAACCTGAAAGTCAAGATTTATGCCTGATCGAGGCCCATGGCTCGATGCGAGAATTTCTCGACCAATATATCTATCAGCGCAAAGGCAATATTGTCGATACCCAAGGCAATATTTTGGGCGAACACGAAGGCACACACCATTACACCATTGGTCAGCGCAAGGGGTTGGGCGTGGCAGCAGCACATCCCCTATATGTTGTGGCAATTGATGCAGGTAAAAATGAGGTGATTGTTGGCGATCGCGCAGAAACCGAGGCGCAGGAATGTACGATTAATCAGATCAACTGGGTATCTCTTGCCCCTGCAACCAGTCCAATTCGGGCAGAAGTCCAGATTCGTTATCGTACTCCCCCAGCCTTGGCAACAATTGTTCCATTGGATAGCGACTCTCAAGGGGATGCGAACCGCCGTGCCCGCATTGTCTTTGATGAACCGCAGTTTAGCATCACTCCCGGTCAGGCGGCAGTGTTCTATTCTGGCGAACTATTGTTGGGTGGTGGTTTAATCGAGCCACTTTAAGCAGAAACTCGCGTAGGGAGGAGGACAATGTCCCCCTCCTCTTTTCTAAGAGAATCTAAGAGAATCTAAGAGAAATTGTGGCGGGAGGGTGCGATCGCTTTTAAGACTTCATGCCTAACTGTTGCTTAACGGCTTGGACTAAATCGTTCTCTTGATAGGGGGCACAGATGCAAGCTGCTGCCCCAAGACTTAGCGCATGTTGTTGCTGGGTTTCATCACTATTTGAGGTTAGGAAAATTACGGGCAAGTGACTTAAAGCTTCATTAGCCTTGAGTTTGGATAGCAATCCATAACCATCCATGTGAGGCATTTCGATATCAGACACGATCGCATTGACGCGAATCCCACTACGAATTTTTAATAGAGCATCATCGCCATCCTTTGCCTGCTCTGTTTTAAAACCTGCTTTTTCCAAAGCCTGCACTAAACTATGTCGAGTATTACTCGAATCATCAACAATTAACACAACATCATCAGAATCTGAAGAACTACCGATTGAAGACTTCGCAGTTCTCTTGGGAGATTTAGCCTGAGGTGAATAGACCATAGAAGCCCCTCCTAAGGGATTGGCTCTTAGCCACTGAAGCGAAATTTCCGCAGGGGACAACAGCACGACAGGCTGACCATTCCCTAAAACCAGACATCCAGAGAAAGCATCGGGTAGTGAGATATCCCCTTCGATCTCATGTAAGCGTGCGTCTTGTTCTCCCCAACAAGCATCCACAGGGATTGCCATCAACTCTCGCTCGTGCTGCAAAATCAGCATTGAAGGGGTAGCATTCGCAGGTTTATGGTTCTGTTGTTTGGCGTTCAAATGGCAATTAAGCTTAAGGCGATCGCTCAACCGTACAATAGGAACTTCCCGATCTTGCCAAACAAATACACTACTTTCTTCCTCTTTAGACAAAATTTCATCGGAGGTAAAGGGAATAATTGCTTGAACTTCATTGCAGGGTATCGCCAAGAACATCTGGTCAACTTCGACCAATACGATCTTGACTATGGGGGATTTTCGCGGAAGGCCAATCGTAAATTTTGTGCCTTCTCCTGATTTTGAAGCCACAGAAATATCTGCCCCGATTTGATGGAGATTGGTACGCACCACATCCATCCCTATGCCCCTTCCCGATAGAGGGCTAACTTTATTTGCCGTACTAAAACCAGGCTCAAATATAAAAGAGATCAACTTTGCATCACTAACTTGGGTAAGTGAAGATGAGTCAAGCCCTTCTTCAAAAGCGGTTTGCTGCACTTTGACTCGAATTTTTTCGAGGTCAATTCCACCACCATCATCACGAACCGTAATCAGAACTCTTCCTGCGGTTTGGACTGCAGCCATCTCAATGTTGCCATGTTCTTGCTTGCCACGTGCTTTACGAGTGGGAGCATCTTCAATACCATGATCGAAGGCGTTACGAAGTAAATGCTGCAACGGATCGACCAAAGCATCGGCGATCGCACGTTCAATCAACGTATCGCCTCCCTTGATCTTGAGTTCCACTTGCTTGCCATACTGCAAGGATAAATTACGCAGTATCTTTGGGAATCGACTTACTAAATCTGAGAAGGGCATCACCTTGGCATAGTTGATACTAGTAACCAACTGGCTAAATTCATGCCCAACACTGGCTGATTCCTGCTCTGCTTCCAATAGGGTCAAGTTAATTCCTTGAGTAACTTCCTCCAGTTGGCTAATTGCCTCTGTCACGGATTGCGCTAGGGATAGCAGATGGTTGGAGCGATCGGGGGTCAGGGTTGTTTGGCGATCGAGCTGTTTTATCGTAGCAAAGGCTCTATTTCCATTGGATTGGTCTGACCATTTGTCGCTAGATTCGTTACTTGATTCGTTCTGTAGATTTTCTTGGGTTTTGAAGTCAAAGTGATTAAAGGTTTGGGTATAGGTTGTATAAAAATCGTCTTGTGAGTCATCCAAATTGCGTATATGGCGCTGTAGTTGGCGAGATAGCTCCTTAAGGCGATCTAATTGCATATCTAGATTGCTTTTACTGATCACAAGTCCTTCAGCCAGTCTAGAAAGGTTGTCCAAGTGGCTTAGAGGCAAGCTTACCCTCAGGGCTTTCTGATGACTTGCTCCCTCATAGGAGATTAGATCGGTGATATTTTCAAAGTCATCATCTCGCTCTAAATTTACAACCTCAGACCGCTCAAAACCTACCTCAACTGTTGGAGCGATCGCTATATTATTCTCTGGTGCTACTTCCAATCCTTCGATCGTTCGATCGGGTAGCATTTGAACTGGTTCCCCATCGTGTTTTGCCTGATAAATTTCGGAACTAGAAAGATTATCTTCAAGAAAGGATTGAGGATTGCTCGCAATGTTCGCAGATTCGATTACAGGCTCAGAAAGAGGTAGAGATGCATCAGAGACCCAATCCATCAAAGAGTTGCCGCTATCACTAAGATGGTCAGAACTCCCAAGCATTCGATCCAGCCCCTGCCAAAAGGCATCATCCATCTCTATTAACTCAGAATCGAGTAAATTAGATGTCTCAGATGGTTCAGTATTATTCCCCAGCATTGGCGCTGCATCAGAAAGTGCCGGTTGCGTGGGATTTACGATATCCCCATGGGAAGCTTCAGGCTTGATTAAAGGGATGGTTGTAAAGGGCGTTTCTGAAGTTATCTCAGGTTGTGCTTTGGCATCTGTTGAGACGACATGGGTAAAGATTTCTGATATTTCTACTTCATTATCGAGAAACATCTCTTGATAATGAGCGATTTGCCCTACATCGATTAAATCATCACTAGCTATATCTTTTTCGTGGATTACTACGTTGCGATCGCTAGGGTCTTCTTCAGTTTTTACAGTTTCTATAGCTAAAAAAGGTGCAGATATATTCTCCTCAATCAGGCTCTCAGAGAGGCGATCTTCAATGAAAGGAGTTTCCGACAACATCTCGGTCGATGGAAATATTTCACCCCTAGCATAAAAGATTTCACAGTCTTGGTCAGAATTGGTTTCTACAGCGTTTAGAAGATCACTTTCTGTTTGCTCGTCATCGAAAATTTCTGTTTGGGTGGATACAATTTCTATTGGCTCAACTCCATTAGAAGATGCCTGCATATAGTCTATAAGTACAGTCCGATCTTCAAAGAAGGGCTCAGGAATATCTTGATCCAATAAAGAAGCACGGTCGGAATTTAAGTCAGTATTTAAGTCAGTCTGGGTTGTCCCATTAAACAGGCTCTCTGAATCTGTCATTTGCGCTAGATTGAAGGGACTATTTTCTTCTTCCACCCATAGTTCTACTTGGTTCATATCCTCTTCTGATATAAACTCCACTGGCGAAGCCAACAAAATCATCGTCTCCTCTTCATCTTCAGCTTCCATCTCCCTGAGACTTGATAAGGGGGATGTCATGCTAACCGTTGCTTCAATAGAAGTTTGCGTATCAGTGGGCTCAAGCCATGCCGTTAAATTGATTTCAGAACCTTCTTCGATTTCTCGTTCGATTTGAGGTTGGTGATTAATCCCTAAGTTTGCTAGTTCTGTTTCTATACTACTGGGAATAGATTCTGAGTTACCAGAGAGTACTAAAGCCTGCGATCGTCGCCATACTGATAAAGCCACTTGAGAAAGTCTCGTAATAGAATATTTGCCTGCACATATATATAGGGATATAGATTCGCATAGTTGGACAAAATTCTCTAGATCTAGCATTTTCCCAATAGCTGCTAGATCTGTACTTACCGTTAATAGCTCTTCATCTAAGCGATAAAGGGTTGATGATGAGTCAAGCAAGGCTTCTAGATTTTCTAAGTGGCTCTCGACTTCGGTTTCAAAAATTAATGCTGCCAAATCGACAACTTCTTCAACCATCTCCGTAGTCTTTTCTTCAGAATCTCTATGTAGTTTCTGAAAAAGTTGATCGAATACCAAATCGATATGCTCAGCCATCCAAGCTCGATCTACTGACTCCCCTTGACGATTAAGCGCGACAATTTGCAGTAATTGCTCGATACCCTGTAAAAACAGCCCATGGATTTCTTGAGTTATCTCAGACTTAATGTTTTCGAGTAACTTGAGGGCATCTTCAATACGATGAGCTGCACTACTCAAACTATCCAGTTGCATCATGGATGCTCCTCCTTTTAGAGAGTGAGCCGATCGCAGCATACTGTCAATTTTCTCTTTGAAATCTAGAGACTTTGGGTCTAGCCCTACCAGATAATCTTCAATTTCAAACAGATGTTCTTGTGCTTCCTTAAGCAACATCTGTCTCGCTTCAACTTCAGCATTATTCATAGGAAATTACCTTTCGCACTTAGGAGTGTTTTTAATCAGGGACTTCAGCACGCCTAACATTGTTTGTATTTAGCTAACCTTAAATTTGTCTACAGATTTTTGTAACTGCTCTGCTAACTTAACAGATGATTGCAAAGATTTAGATACCTTGGTTGATGAGCTGGCAGTTCTTCCAGATACTTGGGAAATATCTTTCATCAAGTTAGCAATGCACTCTGAAGTAAGAGCCTGAGAACCTGTAGCATCAGAAATAGAGCTTACCAACTCATCAATTTGGTGAGAGACAGCCGTGATTTGCTGCAAGCTTTTTTGTGCATCTTCAACAAGTTGAGTCCCTTCAGTAACTTGGCTTGCGCCCAATTCCATGGCATTCATGACTTCGCTGGTTTCGACTTGAATGTTACCGATCAACTGCTCAACCTCTTTGATGGCTGCTGCAGATCTCGCTGCGAGTGTGCCTACCTCCTCAGCTACTAACGCAAAGCCTTTACCATGTTCACCTGCACGCGCTGCCTCAAGACTGGCATTAATCGACAGAAAATTGGTTTGGACGGCAATATCGTTGATTAGGGATACCACCTTGGCAATTTGTTGGGATGATTCGCCTAAACGCTTCACTTTTTTAGCCGTTGCTGTCACAGTCGATCGCAGATTCAAAATTCCTTGCATCGTCAAATCGATCGCTTGGCTTCCCACTTGAATGCGACTGGAAGCATGGTTGGTAAGTTCTGTAGCTTGATTGCTTTCGCGTACAACGGTTTGAACAGACATATTCATAAGCTGTACTGAGTTTAATGTCCGTGAAATTTGCTCAGCCTGTTTGATTGCCTCACCTGAGAGCTGCGTAATCGCATGTTGATTGTGTCCCAACGATTGGTTGACCTGTGCCGCAGCAGTTTTGACTTGAACCACGATTTGTCGGAGGTTATCAATTACGCCATTAAAGAAGGTAGAAACCTCTGCCATATCTCCTTCAGCCAAGTGAGCTGACACAGTTAAATCTCCCTGTGAGAGATCTTTAACTTCTGCAACCATTTGCATTAATTGCTTGTGGAAAAGCTCTTTCTCTTGGCGATACTGAACGATTTCAGTTTCTTTTCGCGCCATGTGAGATTGAGCTTTGTTAACGATTGAACTAATCGACTCATCGGAGATTGCGAGGTTCGCTTCGTCAACTTGGGCTAGCTTCATCAATGTCTTGAATAGTCGTAAAACCTGCTGTTGAAGTCGCTCATTATCCTTATGCTGAGTTTTGAGAATGGTCTGAAACTCCTCAGTCATTTTATTGATGCTGAGGGATAGTTCGGCTAGCTCATCGTTCCCATCAACTATCAAACGAGTTCTCAGCTTGCCCTTTGCAATTTGAAGTACTGCGCCATTGATGTTTTTAAGGCGCGAGCTAAGTTGGTTTGAGAGGGCGTAGGCGATCGCACCGACAAGCAAAGGTGTTAGCCCAATTCCGATCGCCGCTACAAGCAGTAGCAATTGATTGGCAGTTAAGACGGCATTTTTATCTGTGCTGGTTAGTACATCCCAGTCTAGGTCTGTGGCAGCTAGTTTTGGTACGGGCGCATAGGCAAGGAACCTAGAACTGCGATCACTGGTAATTGTTTCTTTAGGCTGATTACCTGCCCTCAGGTCTGCCAAATTTGCAAAATCTGCTGTAGCATCTGTGCCCGTGCGGGCGGATTCTGTACTCACCACGTACTTACCTGTGGCATCGACCACAGAAAAATTACTAGTTCCAGTCCCCCTAAGGTTTTCCAATAAAATCTTGACTGGCATTCGAGCTTGCAAAACCGTACTTACTTTTTGCGTGGCTGGATCTTTGATTGGGATGGCAAAATTGATGGCATATTCCTGATCTGCCAAGGCTGGTTTACTGATTTGGAGGCTGTTTGCAACCAGGACTTGCTTGAGAAAGTCTTTATCTAAGGTATGTGGTGTCGGTGTATCTGCTGATTGAGCGAGGAGATTGCCCGTAAGGTCAAATATGGCAATACTGTCAAAGCTCATATATGCCTGTTTGTAAAGGTTGAGCCGATTGGTCAAAGCATCTTTGGTGGCTTGTTTTTGTTGGGCAGGCGTTAAGGACGGGGCAGGGGGAGTTTTATTGACTTCTTTGGCGGCAAATAAGGTACCAAGCAGGCTGACATTTTCAACTTGTTTCAGCATAAAGCGACTGAGCGTATCTGCCAGACTCGTTGCTTCAACTGCTTTGGTTTGCTTGACTTGAGCCACAAAATTTGAACTACCTGTCTGATAGGTTGAGATCCCGATCGCGATCGCTGGAATCGTTGCGAGTGCGATCGCCCAAGCCGTGATTTTCGGCTTAATGGAAGAGAATTTAGGATTAGACGTTAGCATTTCGGCAGGTTCAGCCATGCCTTCAGCAATTACGGGTTTGCTAACCCCGTTGCGATCGGTTTGATTGGCAATTACTTTATTCTTGCCAGTTGGATCTGACGAAGTTGCAGAGGGTGACTTGGTATTGCCCTGACTACTCTTAGTTTGAGCAGACTTACTGGGATCGGTCTGACCTGACTGTTTACTTTTAACCTGCTGGTTCTGATCGGCTTTTACTGGCTGATCTGGTTTAAACAAGTTTGGGGTAGGTGAGTTGGACTTAAGAGGTTGTTTCATTAGAGGCGGCATAGGTGGCGGAACCTGGAGCACTTGCGTATTTAATCCCACATCCACAGGAGCAGAGTTTGCATTTTTGGTAACACTTTCTGATGAAGTTGTCATGGTATTTACTTTCTGTCCGTTTAACTTAGGATTATTTGCAGTTCCCATATCAACAAGCATTGCTACTTCACTATTTTGAGGTTCGCTCTGAAGGGATTTTGCTACAGTAACTTGCTTGGCTTGTTGGCTTGTTGGCTTGTCGGAAGATAGCTGTTGAATTTTTGAGAGCGAGTTCTTTGCCATCTCGAGCAAATCACGATCGTGGGTTAAGGTAAGTACTTGCTGATATTGAAACTTAGCATATTCAATTTTTCCAGCTTTTCGGTAGATAATGCCCAGCCAAATATACAGTTTGGGGTTGCGCGGATCCTCATAGAGCAGTTGTGAAAACTGGCGCATGGCTTCCACATACCGCTCTTCTTTAATTGCTTGTATAGCCTCCTGAAACTGTGTCATCATTTACGACAACCCCCTGATAACTAACGATTTAGTACTTTGATGGCGTCAAGCTTAAGAAGTAGGGTTATGTCTCACTGCCTTCCTATCTATAGTAAAACGTAATCTGGATAAATCCTCTAGCGCCATTTTGCTGTATTTGTAAACTAGTGCTATGATCGTAGTCAACTTGTTGTTTTTTGTATAAAAATTGAACAAATTAATCTTAATACTTGGCTGCGATTGGCAGCTAAACATCAAGTTAGATGAAAAAAGGCAATCCGATCCTGCACTCTCTTGGGATGATGCCTGCGAGGGACCCAGTATAATCTGATCGACCTGATAACTATCAGGGTTGTGACTATGCTTGGGGATTTTTACTCGGTAAACCCATCTAACTATTCTACAGTCAACAGCCTAGGTCGATCGCTTCTCTATAGTGAGAAGGCAAAAATTTTTAAATCTTAATAGATAGCAACTGTTCTTTAGCGCTTCTTTTTACAGCGTCAAAAATCTAGCGTCTCACAGTTTTTGTCAAACAAGGTTGCAATTACATTTGCACACTTATTTCTTGCGGTGTAATTTAGCCCGTGACATTATCCCCCAGAAAGCCTTACAGCTCTTCTAGGCAAAGTCCTGAGTGAGTAAGCTTTGCTGGACAAACTGCTGCGAAATGCTCTAAATCACATAGCAAACACTGCTATGTGGGTGACAGCTGAAATCGAATTGCGTCAAAGGGTTTGCCTCTATTACTAAACGGCCAAAATTTTACTTGAGTTATTTTTTAGAGAGTCACCAACCATGAAGCGCGCACAACTATTGCACCAAACCGTCAAACACATTGACATCAAGGCTCATGACGTAGTCGGACTAGTCGATGCCATGGCACAGACAGCTTTTCAAGGTAGAAATTTAGGTCGTGCTGCTCAAATCTACGACCAGATGATTCAAGACAAAGATTGCGCGATCATTCTTTGTTTGGCTGGTTCTCTGTTTAGTGCTGGTTTGAAAGGGGTTGTTGTCGATTTGATCGAAAACAACATGGTAGACATGATCGTGTCTACGGGCGCAAACATCGTCGATCAAGATTTCTTTGAAGCCTTAGGATTTCATCATTATGTGGGCGATATTCTTGCCAATGATGAGGTTTTGCGCGAAGAACGCATCGATCGCATCTATGACACCTACATTGATGAAGATCAACTGCGGGTTTGCGACATGACGATCGCTGAAATTGCCGATGCACTTCCCCATCGTCCGCACTCTTCTCGCGAGTTTATCTATGAAATGGGCGCCTATCTCGATAAAAATGCCAAAAATCGTCATTCTGTGGTGTTGGCTGCTTACGAACATCAAGTCCCAATCTTTGTGCCTGCCTTTAGCGATTGTTCGGCTGGTTTTGGCTTGGTACACCATCAATGGTACTCACCTGAGTCCCATGTCACGATTGACTCCGTGCGCGACTTCCGCGAACTGACCCAATGCAAGCTCGCTTCACCTCACACGGGTTTGATGATGATCGGTGGTGGCGTTCCCAAAAACTTTGCCCAAGACACGGTGGTCGCGGCTGAGTTACTTGGTTTTGAGGCTGCTATGCACAAATATGCAGTTCAAGTTACCGTGGCGGACGAACGCGATGGCGCATTGTCTGGCTCAACCCTACGGGAAGCTCATTCTTGGGGCAAGGTCGATATTGCCACCGAACAGATGGTATTTGCCGAAGCAACCCTTGCTGTGCCCTTGATCGCTGGCTATGCCTATGGCAAGCGTAATTGGTGCGATCGCGCCCCGCGTCAACTCGCACAGTTGTTTAACAAGACTGTCCCCAACCCAGTTTTGGCAACAGCGGGAGTATAGGCGCGATTGGCTTGGGCGTTAAGTTAACGCGATGAGCCCATTGAGCGAATCTGTTTCAGAAAGCTGCGAAAAGTGTGCGGTAGCCTGGGCGTTTCGCCCAGGCTACCGCAATTTTTGTTTGGGGCAGATTGACAGCAAGATTGGCGATCGGTTAGTTTTGGTTAAGGATTAGTTAAGAACTAATTCAGCTATGATTAAATCTCAAATATGTAAAGTTGGAGATTGTGTAAGGGTACTTTACCCCTACTACAAGGGTGTGTATGGGTATATCCATGCAAGGGAAGAGTCAGGGCGCTGGTTGGTTAAGTTCGTAGAAGATCGAACAAATAGCACTGTCGAGACAATTTTGATCTCTTTAGAGGAACATGAATTTGAACGGGTTGAGGCTTCAATAGAACCAATAGATTAATCGCAAGCACCAGCAAGAGGGACGACAATGGACGAAGAATTTGAATTTGAAGAACCTAAACCCCAAGAATCTCAGCGAGATAAATTGGATTTTCTATTCCCTTCACGTCGTTACCTCGGTCATTGCACGCCCGAAAATTTAGTATTTGACGCAAATTTGCAAGAATTCTCACAGCGGGTTGGCTACATTACCGCGCTAGAGACTGGCGGTAAAATTTCACCCCATGAAGCATTTCAGCAACTCGATGTTTTGTGGCAGCAACTCAAAACGTCAAAAGAGAATCTCTTGGGTATTAGTGACGAATAAAAGCGATTACGCAGCTAGGGACTTACTTGAAAATATTGTACCGATTTAACGTTGGCTGAGCGGAGTCGAAGCCAACGTCATGTTTTAGCTGACGATCGCACAAGGGTTTTAGCTTATCCCGAACGGGCATTAAGTATGATGATGAAGGTAATCTTGCTTCGATCGCACTTTTTATGCAGCTAGAACCTAATCAACGCACAAAATTAGACGCTTCCGATGATGCGCTATTTTATGAATATCCCCGCTTTGTTACCCATGTTGACAACGGCTTTATTCAACAACTAACCAATTTGTATCGCGATCGCTTAACTCCTCAGACGCGGATTCTCGATTTGATGAGCAGTTGGGTGTCGCACTTGCCCGATGATATGGAATTTGCCCATGTGGAAGGGCATGGATTAAATGCAGAAGAATTAGCGCGAAATCCTCGCCTCGATCGCTACTTTGTTCAAGATCTCAACCAAAACCCTCAACTTCCCCTTGCGGATGGGAGCTTTGATGCGGTGCTCAATACGGTCTCGGTACAGTATCTCCAATATCCCGAGGCAATCTTTGCGGAAATCCATCGCATTCTCAAACCCGGTGGGATTGCGATCGTCAGCTTCTCCAATCGCATGTTTTACCAAAAGGCAATCCAAGCTTGGCGCGATGGTTCCGATGCCAGTCATTTACAGTTGGTAAAAAGTTATTTTGCCTCCGTGCCCCAAGGCTTTACCAAACCAGAGGCGATCGTCCAAGCACCGCAGATGCCGAGCTTTCTATCATGGCTAAATGCTGGTAATAGCGATCCGTTTTACGCCCTAATCTCGACACGCTGTTAGGAAAATTGTCATGGCAAGCCCTACTACCACATGGATCCCAGCTAAGATGATCTATCGCTTGAGAATCCTACGTATTGCTGCGATTGGGATCGCGATCGCTTTTGTCAGTGGTTTAATTCTCACAAGTTGTGGAACTGCGCCCGTCCAAGATGGAAAAATTCATCTCACCTTCTGGCAGGGGGTAAATCCGCCTACCAATCGCGAAGTCGTGAATAAGCTGGTCGATCGCTTTAACCAAAGCCAGAACCAAATTTTTGTGGAGTCGGTGTATGCGGGACAGCCCGATCAGCAAATTCCCAAGATTTTATCGGCAGTGGTCGGCAATGCCACCCCAGATCTGCTGTGGTATTCTCCTATGATTACAGGGCGACTGGTGGAACTCGATGCCATTCGTCCTGTGGATGACCTGTTGAAGCGATCGCCGATGGCAAGCGAACTCGACCCCGGACTGCTACCGACGATGCAGTATAGAGATCGGTTGTGGTCTGTGCCGTTTGGAGTGAATAACATCGGCATTTACTATCGTCCCAGTTTGTTTGAGGCAGCGGGCATCAAAAAATTACCCGAAACTTGGTATGAATTGCGTCAAGTTGCGAAACAGCTAACCCGCGACACCGATGGAGATGGTCGCATCGATCGCCACGGCATCTTTTTACCCCTCGGCAAGGGTGAGTTTACGGTGTTTATCTGGACGCCTTTTTTATGGAGTGCGGGTGGGGATTTGGTCAAGGGCGATCTGCCGCAATTAAATACCCCCGAAGCAACCACTGCGCTGAAACTGTGGGATGACTTGGTGAAATCGAATGCGGCGATTTTGTCTCAGCCCGAGCGCGGCTATGAAGAAGACAACTTTATCGCGGGGAAAGTTGCGATGCAGATCAGCGGCTCCTGGGCGCTACGGTTTATGACCAAAAAGAAAATTGATTTTGGCGTGATGCCAATTCCACGCGATCGCACCGTGGCAACCACGATTGGTGGCGAGAATCTGTTTCTGTTTAAAAGCTCTCCCGAACGCGAGGCAGCCGCTTGGAAATTTGCCGAGTTTGTCATGAGCGAAGCATTTCAGACCGAATGGGCAAGCCAGACAGGCTATTTGCCGACCAATCTCAAATCGCAGCAGAGTGCAGAATATGCCAAATATATCGAGCAGCAACCAGAGGTAAGTATCTTTTTGCAGCAAATGTCAGCGGGTCGCACCCGTCCCCTCTCACCCGACTATCCGCGTATTTCTGAGAGCGTGGGCAGAGCGATCGAGGCAACCCTTTTACAAAAGAGTACCCCAGAGGAAGCCTTGGCAAAGGCTCAACGAAATTTGGATGTGGTTTTGGGCAAAGGGTAATTAACCCGAGCTGAGGTTAATTACAAAATCATCAAAACTGACTCAGATACCAATCAGATATAAACAAGTGATTTTTGCGGTTTAATTGGGAGGCAAGTCATCATGCCGCGATCGCCAACGTTGTGAAAGAAAAGTTCAAGTTTGTTGCTACGAGTTTATCGATTTGGGTAATTTTGTCAGCGATCGCACCCGCATGGGGAGCCAAGATCGATAAAGCGACGGGTTTATCTGCCGAACAATATCGCGAAATGGGTTTAGCCTATCGGCGACAAGAGAAGTTGTCAGAAGCGATCGCAGCCTTACAAAAAGCGGTCGAACTTGACCCCAAAGATGTCTCAGGCAGGGTGATTTTAGGTTGGACGCAACACCTCGCAGGCAAAGAGGAAGAAGCTGCGACTTCTCTATGGGGGGCAATCTATCTGAAGCCGCAAACAGTGGAAGCGTTTAATGCCTTGGGCATTGTCTATTTGGTGCAGGGTAGCCTGCCCCATGCCGTCATGGTACATAGTTGGGCTGCCCTACTCAAACCAGATAACGAAATTGCTTACTACAACCTCAGTCTGGCTTACCATCGCCAGCAACAGTACGATCTGGCGATCGCCAATGCAGTCAGAGCCGCCGATCTAGAACCGAGCAACCCCCATCCTCTAGTGGCGCTAGCCATTGCTCATTGGGATGCAGGCGATCGCGCGGCTGCCCGTAAAGCCTATCGAGATGCCTTGCGTGTCGATGGTCGCTATAGTAGCGCGGCATTTCTCGATTACCTTAAGGAAGCAGGGTTTAGCCCCGAGCAAATCCGTGTTTCTAAGCAGGTTTTAGGCGCGAGTAACTCATAGGTTTAAGTCATAGGTTTAAGCTTCTACTTTTCGGTTGCGATCGGTGTGAGCACAAGACTACCATTGACTGGGAAGCCTAACGCGCTGCGATCGCCAAATCGCCAATACTGCTGAAATCGCGTCAAAAAATTCTGTCCAATGATGCCCTGTACGCCCATAATATCGAGCAGATCGTTCTTGATAATTGCCACATCTAAATCTTTTACAACATAGCCCCCTAATTCAAGTTGGGAGAGTTTTGTAGTTTTTGCCTTTTCTGTACCACAAAATCCCGTAACTTCCAATTCTGGCAGATCGGCGAGGTTAATCCCTAGCTTTTGGGCAAGGCGTTCTGAGAGAACCACCACATCTGCCCCCGAATCGAGCGCAAATTTAAAGCTACCTTTTCGATCGACCTTTGCCTCTGCAGTCATAATCCCCAGTTTGCCGATTAATGGAATGGCGCTGGGAATAGAAGTGGGAATAGAAGATGAAGAACGTGGAAGCAGTTGCAAGCGCGAAGCTTTGGGATCGATCGCCAGATCGTAACCGCTTAAAAAATCCATACCTAAAACGCCAGACTGCTGCCCAGGAATCGCGACCTTTGGCAATCCCATTCCATTTAACCCCGATACCGTTGCTCGATCTACGGTTAAGTCTGGGAGGGCATGAATACTTGCCTCTGATTTGGAACAATCATTCCCAACCACAAAATATTTGAGAATCTGTTTAGGAAAGGGAACGCCCTTAATCCCAAGATCTTGAGCTGTCTTCGTATCAATAATCGAAGAAGAAGCTCCCGTATCTAAGAGGAATGTCTGAGGTTTACCATTGATGCTCACAGGTAAGGTAAATACGGAGCTATTCGGTAGTTTTTGTAAAAGCACTGAAGCTTGACCCGTCTGTTTGGGTTGAGGTATCGGCACACCAGTCAACTTAATCACGGCATTGAGACGTTCCTCGGCATCATCGCGAACTTTACCGTCGGGCGAAAGCATCACAACTTTCATAAAGCAGTTAAGCGAGGCTGCTTGGACTGACTCTTGGGTGGCTTGATTTGGGTTCGGAACCTCTTTTCGCATACAAGTGACAATTTGGTCGAGTACCTCACGGCCAATTTTCTCCTGATTCTCGGTTTGAACTTGGCTGACTTCTATGGTTTGGTTGGTGGGTGGCTTTTCTACCTCAAGCTCAAAACGACGAATTTCTGTAGTGGGTTGGGTGATTATCGTCAAGTAGCCTAGACCTATCCAAGCGATCGCTACCATGCCAAGGGTTGACCAAGTTTTTTTATGCATAAAGAGATTCAGTGGAAATTCAGCAAAAGTCTATAAGCATCATCATAAGCGGCAAAAGTTCAACACTACGCTTACCCGTAAAAATTCTATGAATTACGATCTTGAGGCACTTCAGGGTTACAAATCCTATCGAGAATTCTGCCCGATCGCCTGTTCTATAAATTCTCGTATGAGCAAAGCCTGATCGGATAAGTTCACCTGCATCCACCAGTTACCCTCAGAATTTAAGAAGTCTTCAAGTGGGCAAAACGCATGGAATGCCTGCTCGTCATCCATACTATCTACGCCGTAGTGGATGAGTTGCCCCAATAGGTCATCGTAGGCGATCGCCAATAGGCTGTTGTACCTGTCGGAGGTTGCCATGGGGGTGGGAAACGCTTGGGGAACATAGATTTCAGATCCCGATCGGGATTATTCGTTGAGCTTGAGATAGCGATCGCGTATTTTGCGATATTGCAATTGCAGGGCATCGGACTGGACATGCAGTTCTGCGCCAATATCAAAGGGAACGATCTGCGGACGTTGGGATTCTACAATTGGTTTGTCTTGGTTAAAGATTTTGAGCACGCGCTTGCGGGCATCTCCATTTGCCCATGTACCCGTAAAGAAACTCCGCAGGCTAATCCATTTGCTTACGGTTGTGTGCGCGTCAATGGGAACGTGAGAAGTATAAATCACCAGTCTACCCAGCCCTAGATTGACTTCCAGTAAACTAATATTGGGCATAAAGAAGGCAGTGCGAGTTCTCACTTTTGCAGAATTTTTGCCTACGAGATATTTCCACAATCCTCTCGGCGGAGATGGTTTGAGAAATACAGTTGCGCTTGCACCGATTTCACAAAATTCATTCTCTAAAATTTCGACCTGATAGTTCTCGACTTCTGGTTCGTCACGATTGCCAAATGCACCCGCATGAACGAAGGGCGCATGGGCAATATCAAGGCTATTCTCTAAAACGCGCTCGTAGTTAGCCGACCAATGGAAGTCTCCTTCGATGCGCGCGAGGGTTGGATCGTTTAAGTGCTCTAGCTCTGGAATAGATGTCTGTTGTAGCCTTTGCGGATCGCCCATAAATACCCATACCCAGCCATACTTCTCTTGGACGGGGTACGCCTTTACTTTTGCCTTAAGTGGAATTCCTAGATTTGGGGGATTAGCAGGAATCTTGACACAGGTTCCATCGGCTTGATATTGCCAACCGTGATAGGGGCAAACGATGCAGCCACGATCTAGCCAACCATTCGACAACGTACTGCCTCGATGTACGCAGCGATCGCGAAGGGCAACTATCTTATCCCCATCGGTGCGATAAATCACGAGTTCCTCCCCTAAAACCTCGATCCGCTTAGGTTTGTGGGTAATGAGGTTACTAAACTCAACGGCATACCAAAAGTTTTGAAACATGAGTAGTTATGGCTTGGGACTTGAGCGATCGCGTTTAAACTACTCTACTCCTCAAGCGAAGGTTCCGTTGATGAATTTGCGATCGTAAAGTGGGTATTCGCATAGTCAATCAAATGGGGACGTAGAACGTTGATCGTTGTGACTCCAAAAATTGCTCCACCAAGACCACCACCGATAGCACCCCCAATGGCTGAGCTGGTTACTGAGTTGCCGAGGTTAAATAACTTTGTGCCCACGGAAACTAAAAGACCTAAAGCAAATAGACTCACCCAGCTTTGCCAATGTGTAAAGACATATTTTTTGTAACAAAACTGCCATGCTTGCTTTTTCTGCGCTGGCGTTAGACCTGCAAGCTCAGGAATTTGCTCGATCGACCAATAAAATTGCATAAGTTTTCCTATCTTTAGGGTTTATTGAGGGTTTGCGTTGAATTGTCTTTGCCGATTAAAAACATATGAAAAACATATACCCATAGCAAGAGAAACCATTAACGGTTGCAGAATTTGCAACGATTCGATCGGACTACAGCCCATGCCCCATTTCGGGCGTCGCATCTAGAGGATTTGCAATATGCCAGCGAGACAACATGCCAGAGACCATTGTATAAATTGTATAAAGCGTACCGATATTCCGAGAAATTGCTAGGATACGGGTATCGCTCTGGATGTACGGCATGGATCTCGAACTTTCCCGTTTTCTCAAGGCTTGTAACCCCACCCATCCGCTTGACTCTAGTAACGAGCTAGATCGCAGCTATTATGTCGATCTTTCGACCGTGCGGGGGGTGAAACTGATGGAAAGTTTGGCACGCACGATCGCGCGCATGGCTCCCGATGAAGCGACTTGTCAGTTATTTACGGGGCATATTGGTTGCGGCAAATCAACGGAACTCTTGAGACTGAAGTACGAGCTGGACAAACAAAAGTTTCACGTTGCCTATTTTGAGTGCGACAAGCAGCTTGAGTTGAGCGATGTCGATGCCAGTGATGTGTTATTAGCGATCGCGGGGCAAATTAGCGCCACGTTAGAAGGGCAGAGCATTAACATCGTCCCTGCCTATTTCAAAAAGTTATTTGGCGAAATGGCGGATCTGTTGCAAACCAAACTCGATTTGGGTGTAAATTTCAAGCTTTCGGTGGGGATTGCCGAGATTACGGCACAGGCGAAAAACAGTCCCTCCCTGCGGCGTCAAATGCGCGAGAGACTAGAATCGCGCACGAATAGCATCATCAATTCAATTAATAAGGAATTACTGGCTCCTGCGAAGAAACAGCTTCGCGAGAAGGGAATGAAGGGGTTGGTGGTGATTGTGGATAACCTCGATCGCATTGAAAATCGCATCGACCCTAAAGAACAATCGCGGGCGGGATATTTGTTTGTGGAACGGGGCGATCAGTTGCGGGGCTTGGATTGCCATCTGGTCTATACGGTTCCCTTACTGCTGACTTTCTCGAATGATGCGGCGATCGTTACGGGTCGATTTGGTACGGAAATTAAGACGTTACCGATGATTCCTGCGCGTTTAGCTGATGGAAGTGAATGTGAGGAGGGAATGGCACTATTGCGACAGATCGTGATGGCAAGGGCATTTCCGACGCTTAGCCCCTTGCAACGAATTGAGGATGTCCATGTTAAAGCTGTTTTTGATTCGCCGCAAACGCTCGATCGCCTGTGTCAGGTGAGTGGAGGGCACGTTCGCAATCTATTTCGGTTTCTATTAGGATGCTTGCAGCAGGACGATCCGCCGATTTCGGCGAGTTTGCTAGAGAGTATTATTGCCAACGAACGCAATAAAATGAGTAAGATCGTTACAGATGATGAATGGGAATTGATTCGGAAAGTACATCAAGATAAGCGGCTAAGCGGAGAAGCGCAGTATCAAATGCTGATTAAGAGCCAGTTTGTGTTTGAGTATGAATATCAAGGGAATGGTTGGTTTGATTGCAATCCGATTTTAGATAAACTGTTATAGGCATCTCGGCTACATCATGGACGAGCACATCGCATCCACTGCCACGATCGACCAAAACTCCCTCAGGCTACTGAAGCGAGTCGCCACCAACGCGCAGGGATTTTCGCTGTCGATCGCTTTGTGTAACTATCGATCGCTGCAAAACCGTTGCTTGGCAGAATTAACAGCGCAATTGCCCGATCGCGCGATCGCCACAATCGAATTGGAGCCTGATGCAACGACATTGCTGACACTGGTTCAAGATTTGATGCAGACGGTCGCACAAGAACCGCCAGAGCATCAGCCTAAGGTGCTGATGGTATTAGGATTAGAAGAGGTCAAAGATGTTTCAGCGGTGCTGCAATCAGCAAATCGCGTGCGGGAAGAATTTGCCAACTGCCTGGATTTTCCGATGGTGCTCTGGCTCAACGATCGCACGCAGGATATTCTGACTCGCGATGCTAGCGATCTAGCAAATTGGGTAACAGCGGGGGCGATCGAGTTTCGTTTTATGCCCTTGGAACTTGTGGCGTTTCTGCGCGAAACTACGGAATCGCTGTTTGCGAGATTTCTCAATCCTGAAAAGGAAGGGATGTTTCGCGGCGGGGCGATCGCTAAGGGTTTGCAAAAATTTGAGCTTGAGACTGCTGTGAAGGAGTTACAAGCCTCTGGGCAAGTTCTCGATTCCGAACTCGCGGCAAATTTGGATTTTGCCTTTGGATTTTGCGCTTTATTGGACAAGGAATTCGCCTCGGCGAAGCAGTCGTATGGCAAGAGCTTGGAGGTTTGGCGCGGGAGGAACGCGCTGAAGCAGGCGGCTTGTTTGTTTCAGGTCGCTGTGTGCGATCGCACGGTAGCATTTCACCGTCGCTATGATAAGGTTCCGTTTTACCGCCTTGCGAGGGAGAGTTTTGCCGAAGCGATCGGGATTTTTAGGGATTTGGGGCGATCGGATTTGGTGGCGGAGTATCTTAATTTTTTGATGGCTGTGGTGGAGGATTTAGCGAGGTTGGATCGATCCCCCCCAGCCCCCCTTGATAAGGGGGGAGAATTCATTAGGGGTAAAGAGTTATTTGAGGAATTGGAGGGGTTGGCGCGGGAGGCGTTGGCACTGCGGCAACAGTTTCCAAATTTGTTAAAGGAGGCGCACGATCGCGGCATGATGGCGGCGGTAAAGATTGCGTTTGGGGAATATGTAGAAGCGCAGCAGTTTGCGGAAGGGGCACTGGCGCTATATCGGGAGGCGGAGAGGCAGCAGTTGCCCAATTTGGCTTGGACGCGGCGTTATATCTACGGGCTATATGAGATTTGGTTGGCGCGGGCTTTAGCGGGGCAGGGTAAGAGGGCAGAGGCGATCGCGGGTTTAGAAAGGGTGCGATCGCAGTGGCGGCATCAGTACGACGCGCAGATCTATGTGGGGGTGCTGGAAGAGTTGCGATCGCAATATACGCAGGCGGGGCGCTATCTCGATGCGTTTCATACAAAGCAGCATCAGCGATCGGTGGAGCAGCAGTATGGGTTGCGGGCGTTTATCGGGGCGGGAATGCTGCATCCCAGTCGGGAGGAGGTCGATCCTGCGACAGCGGCGATCGCGTTGCGGCAACCCGATGGCATTGCGGTGGAAATCGTGGCATCGGGCAGAAAGCAAAATGTGGAGGAACTGGTGGAACGGATTCGCCAGCCGCGCTATCCCTTGACGGTGATTCATGGGGATTCGGGGGCGGGAAAGAGTTCGATTTTGAATGGCGGGGTCGTACCTGCGTTGCGATCGCGGGGAACGCTGGATGGTCGCAAGGTATTGGTGTTGACGGTGAATACCTATAAGGAATGGAGTCGCGAGATCGAGCGGCAGTTGCGGGAATTTTTTGGTGGGGCACGTTCCGAGTTGAATCCGATCGAGCATTTTAAGCGCAATGTCGAAGAGAACTATCTGACCGTGTTGGTGTTCGATCAGTTTGAGGATTTCTTTTTTAAGAAGGAAGATTTTGCCGATCGCTTGCCGTTTTACAAATTCCTGAGAGCCTGTTTGCATACGGATTTTGTGCGGGTGGTGCTGTCGCTGCGCGAGGACTATCTGCATTATTTGTTGGAATGCGATCGCGCCGTGAATCTAGAGAAAGTCGAGAACGATATTCTGGGCAAGCAGATTCGCTATTATTTGGGCGATTTTACGCCAGAGGAGGCGCGGCGGGTGATTGAGTCGCTGACGGCAAGGGCAGAGGTGAAGTTGGAGGCGGATCTGTGCGATCGCTTGGTGGAGGATTTGACAGGCGATCGGGGTAGGGTGTTGCCGATTGAGTTACAGGTGGTGGGGGCGCAACTAGAGTCTGAGGAACCGCAAATTTCGACGTTGACGCAATATTTGGCATTGACGAGCGATGCTGATAAAACTGTGCAACGCAAGCCCAGCGAGGTTTTGGTGGAGCGGTGGCTAGAGAATGTGGTGAAGGATTGCGGCGAGGGAAATCAGGAGTTGGCGCAAAGGGTGCTGTATGCGCTGACGGGAACGGAGGAGAAGCGTCCGCAAAAGACGCAGGAGGAACTGGCGGCTGAGTTAATGACCTCTCTTTTGGGTAACGAGGGGAGATCCCACCTAGCCCCCCTTGATAAGGGGGGAAAAGAGGGTAGCCTCGAACTAGTGCTGGCGGTGCTGGTGGGATCGGGTTTGGCGTTTCGGGTGAGTAGCACACCAGAGGATCGCTATCAGTTGATTCACGATTATCTGACGGGCTTTATACGGAAGAAGTATGGATTTGATATGGCAGTAGAACTGCGAATGACAAGGGAGCAATTGCAACTGGCTCTTGCTGAAAAGGAAAAGGCTCTCGAAGAGAAAGAGAGAGAACTACAACGTGCCGAGATTGCTGAGATTGAGGCTTTGAGTATCTCCTGTGAGGCTTATTGGTTAGCTCATAAAGAGCTAGAAGCACTGATTGTTAGTGTAAAAGCGGCTATGCGAATTTTAAATCCTGAGATCCGTGAAAAAGTTCCTTTTTATACTGAAGGAAAAGCTTTTGGAAGACTTTGGGAAGTAATTTATAATATTCGTGAATGTAATCGTATTGAAGGCCATAGAAGTGGTTTAGTAAGCGTCGCATTCTCACCCAATGGCAAAACTATTGCCTCTGGGAGTTATGACAACATGATCAAGCTATGGAATCTTGATGGTAAGGAATTACATGCGTTGATAGGGCATAGCAATTGGGTCTTAAGCGTGGCGTTCTCTCCCGATGGCAAAACTATTGCCTCTGGGAGTTCTGACAATACGGTAAAGTTATGGAACCTCGATGGCAAAGAACTGCTTACGCTAATTGGGTATGGCAATTGGTTTTTTAACGTAGCATTCTCTCCCGATGGCAAAACTATCGTCTCTGGTACTGATAAAGGCACAATCAAGTTATGGAGTCTCGATGGCAAAGAACTGCCTACTCTCACAGGACATAGTAATTGGGTTAGGAACGTAGCATTCTCACCCGATAGCAAAACTATCGTCTCTGGTAGTGACGACAAAACAATCAAGTTATGGAATCTCGATGGTGAAGAACTACGTACTCTCACAGGACATAGTGATAGCGTAAACAGTGTAGCATTCTCACCTGATGGCAAAATCATCGTCTCTGGTAGTCGTGACAAAACAATCAAGTTATGGAATCTCGATGGTGAAGAACTACGTACTCTCACAGGACATAGTGATAGCGTAAATAGTGTAGCATTCTCACCTGATGGCAAAATCATCGTCTCTGGTAGTCGTGACAACACGATAAAGTTATGGGATCTCGATGGCAAAGAACTGCTTACTCTCTCAGGGCATTGCTATAGTGTAAATAGTGTGGCATTCTCACCAGATGGCAAAATTATCGTCTCTGGCAGCGATGACGATACAATCAAGTTGTGGAATCTCAATAGGAAAGAACTCCCTGTACTCACAGGACATAGCGATAGCGTAAATACTGTAGCGTTCTCACCCAATGGCAAAATTATCGCCTCTGGCAGTGATGATGATACAATCAAGTTGTGGAATCTCGATGGTGAAGAACTACGTACTCTCACAGGACACAGCTATAGCGTAAATAGTGTAGCGTTCTCACCCAATGGCAAAATTATCGCCTCTGGCAGCGATGACGATACAATCAAGTTGTGGAATCTCGATGGTGAAGAACTACGTACTCTCACAGGACATAGCGAACCAGTTTTTAGCGTTACATTCTCACCCGATGGCAAAATTATCGCCTCTGGTAGTTTTGACAACACAATCAAGTTGTGGAATCTCGATGGCAAAGAACTACGTACTCTCACAGGACATATCAATTCAGTTTTAAGTGTGGCATTCTCACCCGATGGCAAAATTATTGCCTCTGGTAGTAGCGACAACTCGATAAAGTTATGGAATCTTCACGGTAAAGAACTCCATACACTTACAGGGCATCGCTATAGTGTTTATACTGTGGCGTTCTCACCCGATGGCAAAATTATCGCCTCTGGCAGTGATGGAGGTATGATAAAGTTATGGAATCTTGATGGCAAAGAACTCTGTACACTCACTGGGCATTTCAATTTGATTAACAGTGTGACATTCTCACCCGATGGCAAAACTATCGCCTCTGGTAGTAGTGATGACGACATGATAAAGTTATGGAATCTTGATGGTAAAGAACTCTGTACACTCAAGGGTCATAGCAATTCAGTTTTAAGCGTCGCATTCTCACCCGATGGCAAAACTATCGCCTCTGGCAATTGGGACAATACTATCAAATTATGGGATTTAGATCCTGAGAGCGCAGTTTCTCAAGCTTGCGATTGGCTACGCCCTTACCTTACTAACAATCCCAATGTCTCCGAAAGTGACAAACATCTATGCGACCCATGACAAGGGGAAATGGGAATATTATAGACTTTATCTCCCAAATTCAATAGATATTCTTGTAGTTCCATCGGAAGAAATATGTCAGGATTACGATCGCGGTTGAAAGCTATGTTTGGTGAGATGGGCTAAACTAAAGTATCAACTCAAATTTTATTAGATCTAACTACTCCCACTGAAGTATTTATGACTAGTCTCCCTGAATCCGTTGACAATTCTCAGCTAAACGACGAAGTTCCCACAACAGACTCTGCAATTACTATCAAAGACGAAGTTCCCACAGCAGACTCTGCAATTACAGTACTCGTTGAAAAGCCACAGAAAGGTAAATGGTGGAATGGGGCATTGGGGGCAGTCGCAGGAGCCGCTGGAAGTGTTAGTAATGCTGTTGGTGGTGCGGCGAATGTAGTTAGTGGTAATGTTGTAGGAGCGGCTGGAACTGTAGGTGGTGCGATCGTTGGTGCAGGAAATGCAGTCAGTGGAGCGGCTGCCGCAACGGCAGGAGCGGTTGGAGGCGCGGTTGGCGCAATTACACAAACCGTAAGCGGCGCTGTCGTTGGTGGAATTTCATCTGCAACGAGTAGTGCAGGATATGCGATCGATGCTGTTGGGAATAGTCCTTTAATTCGGAACGCAGCTAAAGTCTTTAATGCTGACTGGCTTCTGAAAATATTAGATCGGGTTGATGTTACAGCATCAGAAGCTGAGGTGAAGCGTTTAAAACAAAAATATCCCAACGAGTCAGACAATCAAATTGCACAAAGAATCATTGGACAAAAAGCCATGTTTGCTAGTGCATCTGGATTTGCTACTAGTATTGTCCCAGGTTCTGCCGCAGCATTATTTGCGGTCGATTTGGCTGCGACAACTTCACTGCAAGCTGAGATGGTGTATCAAATTGCCTCTGCCTATGGAATGGATCTTAAAGATCCGACTAGAAAAGGAGAAGTTGTCGCAGTATTCGGGTTAGCTTTTGGTGGCAAAATGGCAATCAAAGCAGGATTAGGATTGTTGCGAAATATTCCAGTTGCAGGAGCCGTAATTGCGGCAAGTTCTGAAGCAGTGATGCTTTATACGCTTGGTCGAGCTAGCTGTGCTTTTTACGAAGCAAAACTGAACCCTGTCAATTTTGAAGAAAAATTAAAAGCGATTCAAGCAGATAGTGAAGAACGCTTAAAAAGTGCGATTCCACAAGAGAATCTGATCGATCGGATTCTCGTTCATGTAATTTTGGCAGGAAATCAAGGCAAAGATAAAGAGAAGGTTTTATCTGAATTAAAATCTGCAAATCTTAGACCTGAGTCAATCGAAGCCATTGGGAAATATATGGATTCACCACTGCCGCTTGAGATTTTACTCAAGGATATCCAGCCAGAATATGCAGTATCTTTATTGGTACAGTGCCAAAGGTTTGCGATGTTGGACGGCATCATGATTCCCGAAGAAGCACAAGTAATTAAGGTGATTCAGCAGAAACTTAGTTAAGGTTTAGACGACGAAGCGATCTCGTTATTCATTGAAACAGCAAGCCTACAAGAAGTCTCAGCAGATTTTTGTCAAGCTTGGCACGAAGCCATGACTGGACAAACCATTCCCATTTCTCAACTTTGGGAAGGAATTGAAATTGAAGATGCCTAGATACTTACTTCTCATACCATTCCTCTGCTGAGATAGAGACCAAATTTTCGCCCTTCTCTACATTCGCAATACGTTCCTAGATCCCCGACTTTTTCTTTGCAATTACAGAGCACTTCTATTCGTCACACAAAAAGTCGGGGATCTGTGCGTTACTTTATTTAAAGGCCGCGTAAGTCATCGCTCTAGCCCGATCGCTTCATCAACCTTCCATAAATCCTTCAATTCCCTTAATCAATCGTTCGCGATCGGCGGGTAGTTTGACACATACGCGAAAATAGCGATCGCCTAGCTCCGCAAAACTGTGACAGTCGCGAATTAAAATTCCATCCTGTTTTAGCAGATGCTCTTGTAGCGCCAGCACCGATCGCTCAGACTCGACCAGCAAAAAATTCGCGGCTCCAGCGATCGGGTGCAAGCCTACGATATTTGATAAATCTGCATAGAGATGCGATCGCTCTTTGGCTAGCCAGTCCCATGTTTTTTGTTGAAATTCTCGATCTTGCAGGCAAGCGATCGCGGCAATCTCAGCCAGACAGTTCACACTCCAAGGGTCGCGCCATGCTTGCCAAGTTTGCAGGCGCTGGGGGTGGGCGATCGCATAGCCAATTCTCAATCCGGGCATACTATAAAACTTGGTCAGCGATCGCAAAATTACGAGATTAGGCGAAGATTCGACGCGATCGATCAGACTTTGAGAAGTCTCTGGCGGGAGGAAGTCCATAAAGGCTTCATCGATCGCCACGAGTTCAAACTGCTCCAAGAGCGGCAACAATTCCTCGCGCGTATACAGTTGCCCTGTGGGATTGTGCGGGTTATTCAGTAAAATTCCACGACTGCGCGAATTGCCAGTAGTACCGACAGAATTTAAGGTTTGATTTAAGGCTCGATTCAAAGTTTGTAGCGCAAGCGCGCGATCGCCCCTTTGCCACCAATCGATGGGAATGATCTGGGCGTTAAACGCTTTTAGTCCTCGCAGATAATCGCCAAAAGCAGGAACTCCAAGAAATACAGATGCGAACCTTGCCAGATCGCGGCATAACCAAGTCAGTAACTCCGCCGCTCCGTTTCCCACCAAAATATAGTCTGGGGAGATGTGATGATGGGCAGCGATCGCTTCTCTAAGCAGGGTATAACTTGGGTCGGGATAGCGACTAATGGTGTTTAACGTCTCGTCCGATTTCAGCCGCTCAAGCACCGATTTTGGGCAACCCAAGGGGCTGATACTTGCCGAAAAATCCAAGATTTGACTCGGATCGCGTTGGGAAATTTGAGCTGCCCATCGCAGGTTACCGCCATGACTGGGTTGAGCGAGATTCTCCATAGGAATGCCAAAGACAATTCGTTTCCATCCAAAGGGTTTGCCCCCTAAATCCCCCAATTCTGGGAAACTCTGAAAATTCTTGTTCCCCCAGAATTGGGGGCTAGGGGGGCAGTTCGACTGGGCTTCACCATAACAAATCTGGGGCTTGTCTAAACCAGCAATAAAAATGGGTGTAGACACCTACACCCATGCTAACCATCATGATTGGCTAGTGTTTAGTCACTGGGTGGGCTTACCCGTTCCTTAAAAGATTTACCCGCAGAGAAGGCAGGTACTTTTGTTGCTGGAATTTCCATTTTTGCACCAGTTTTAGGGTTGCGACCTTCGCGAGCTTTACGTTCTCTGGACTCAAAAGAACCAAAGCCAACCAAAGTTACTTTATCGCCACCAGCCACGGTTTCAACAATCACTTCTAAGGTTGCAGTTAACACCTCATCTGTGGTCTTTTTGTTAACAGTAAAGCCTTTTTCAGCGGCTTTCTTAGCGATCGCGTCAACTAGTTCACCTTTGTTCATAAATTTTGCTGTAATTTCAGTAGTTAGAGGATTTTCGATTTGCTCATTTTTAAGTTATCTCTGCGATAGTCCCAAGATGAGCCTATCCCAAACATGAAAACGGAGCCAAAACTGTATAAAAATGCAAGCAGTTTACACCCAATCTTACCTATAGTTGTGAAACTCCCATAGGCTATAGGTTTCAATTTTGTATTCTAATAGCAACATACTACTTGTGTATACATAAAACCTTTAATTTATATGGACTAGAGCTGTTTTTTCTTATCATTTAATAAATCCATATAAAACCCAAATCGCTCTAAGTATTACTGTGTAATGATTCTAGCTATTGTAGTCGCAAGTTAAATTAGTACGATCAAGACAGGGCAAGCATTTAACAAAACTTAAACTTTTTGCCGTTTTTACGGAATTTCTGCATCAGAAGTATCCTTCGCAAATTCGCCCATAGCTGCGATCGCACCTTCTACTTCCCAAAAAAAGAGGCGATTCTATAAAAGAGCGCCTCTATCTAAAAATTTTGGATGAATTGTTCTTCTTTAAGAGAAAAGTTTAAGAGCAAATGGGGCATCCCCCATTTGCCGCTGGTAAATTAGACCCAATCGTCATCTTCATCGTCATAGCTGACTCTGGTATTGGGGCGACGAGGGGCATCATCCTTAGAACGACGACTGTTCCGATTTGCAAAGCTACCGATGCTATCTAAAATGCCGCCAAATAAATCGTCATCCTCATCTTCGTACTCATCCTCTGCGTAGAGTTCGCGAGATAGGGCATAAATCGCTTCTTGCAGCTCTGACTGACCGCGATCGATGCGGTTGTCATCTTCCTTGGCGATCGCATCTTTAAGATTTTTAATCAGTCCATCAATCTCTTTGCGGCGTTCGTAGTTGAGCTTATAGCCATAATTTAGCGCCAAGTCTTTGAGTTGACGTTCCGAGCTAACCACCAAACTGTCAGCTCGATTGATTTTGGCAATTCGCTCTTTTTTAGCGCGATCGCGATCGGCAAATTTCTCTGCCTCGGCAATCATGCGCTGCACTTCTTTTTCATCCAGCGTCGAAGCCCCTTTAATCGTGATGCGACGTTCTACACCCGTGCGGCGATCGGTGGCGGTCACCGCCAAAATGCCATCGGTATTCAGATCGAAGGTGACATCAACCTGTGCCATGCCGCGTGGTTGGGGTGCTAGACCGCTAAGCTTAAACCGCCCCAGAGACTTATTGTGTTCGGCTAGCTCTCGCTCTCCCTGCACGACGTGAATCTCTACCGAGGTTTGATTGTCCTCAGCCGTCGTAAACATATCCATCTTGCGCGTAGGAATGGTGGTATTGCGCGGAATTAGCTTATTAATGACACCGCCAAAGGTTTCTACGCCTATGGAGAGAGGAGTGACATCTAGCAGCAAAACATCCTTGACTTCGCCAGACAAAATGCCTGCTTGCACGGCTGCCCCAACGGCGACCACTTCATCGGGATTCACCCCTTGGTTGGGTGGCTTGCCAATTAAGCGCTCCACCAACTGCTGCACCGCAGGAATGCGGGTAGAACCGCCCACAAGCACAACTTCATCGATCTGGCGGGGACTAATCTTGGCATCTCGCAAAACTTGCTCTAGGGGATTATTCAGCCGCTCTAGTAGATCGACACATAGTCGCTCAAACTGCGATCGCTTCAGAGTCGTATCTAAATGCAAAGGTCCATCCACGGTCGCGGTGATAAAGGGCAGATTGATATCGGTTACGCCCACTGTCGATAACTCGATCTTGGCTTTTTCGGCTGCCTCGGTGAGGCGTTGTAATGCCTGCCGCTCTTTGCGCAGATCGACCCCCTGATCCTGTAAAAACTGATCGGCTAGCCAGTTGACGATCTGTTTGTCAAAATCATCCCCTCCTAGCTGCGTGTCACCGTTGGTTGCCTTGACTTCAAATAGACCGTCGCCGACATCCAAAACCGATACGTCAAAGGTGCCGCCACCAAGATCGAACACTAAAATCTTTTGGTTATCTTTTTTGTCTAAGCCATAGGCTAAAGAAGCTGCCGTGGGCTCATTGATGATCCGCTTGACCTCAATGCCCGCAATTCTACCCGCATCCTTGGTTGCCTGTCGTTGCGAGTCGTTAAAGTAAGCAGGAACTGTGATCACTGCCCCAGTGACATCAGTGCCTAGATACCGACTCGCCTCATCCACCAATTTGCGAATCACCATCGCCGAGATTTCTTCTGGCGCAAAGTCTTTTTCTAGACGGGGGCATTTAATTTTGACGTTACCTAGCTCATCACGCCGCACCGTGTAGGGTACGCGCTTTGAGTCGCTGCTCAGTTCGCTATGCTTACGCCCGATAAACCGTTTAAACGAATAGAACGTGTTGTCAGGATTAAGCACAGCTTGCCGCCTAGCCATTTGCCCTACCAGACGTTCACCGTCTTTGGTAAAGCTCACCACAGAGGGAGTTGTGCGGCTACCTTCTGAGTTGGCAATTACCACGGGCTTACCTGCCTCCATCACAGCCACCACAGAATTAGTCGTACCTAAGTCAATACCAACGATTTTGCCCATTATTGACGAATATCCCTTTTCGCTTCCCTAAATGACACTAAATAACACTTAACAATCTATGCCTATTATCCTAACTTTGATACGCAATATTGATAGCAAAAGATCGGGTTGCTGGCGGGATCGTGTTTGAAAGTCCATCTGCAAGCTTAACGCACAAATCGATCGACGTACAAAACAAGGGGCAATCGATCGATTGCCCCTTACTATTTCCAGAAAAGATCGAGAAAACTAACCGAATATTTTTTGTTTCCAAGCACCGATATTGTCCATCAGTTCTTGACGGGTTTGCGCCAAGAGCAAATAGCGATAGGTAAACCAGATCAAAGCACCAAAACCAACAATTTCTAAAATTGAGGGAAGGAGAGGAATGCTATTAATAAAATTTAGGGTTGCCGAGGCGAGAATTAACAATGGGATTGCTAAGAGTGCTGTGATCACCACATTTAGGCTAATCTTTGGGTTCTCGCCAAAATAGGTGCTCCATAGTTTAGTCAGTTGTTCGAGTAAATTACTGACCATTTGTTGAGAGGTTGATGGCGTAGGAGCTACGGTAGTGACTTCACCTGTAGACGATTCCAACTGGATTGCAGGAACTGCAATATCAGGCTTAATATCTGATATGACTTCTGTTGTCGGTACTTTTTCTTGTGAATCTGTCATGATCTGCTCCAAGAATCAGGATTTTGATAACTGGTGAAATTTTAGCAACATTTGCCACCTTCACTGTCCAAACATATTTGAAGTTTGCTAACTATTTATGTTTGGCGATCGCGAGTTCTCGAGCGCGCCTCTGCAAAATGCTATAGCGATCCTAAACAACTTGTCATTGATTTGTCGTGCAGGCATCTTGTCTACATGGGCTTCCAGCCCTTACTGCATTCACACTCAATGAAGGATTGCTATGGTTCACCTCAATCCCCTAGTCGTAGAAACTGGCGCTTAGACAGCGAGCAAGCAAGCTTCAAAGTCGGCACGGCTCTCAAAAATGTCAAATAAAACATGGAGAGCCGCCGTGGCAAATACAAACCGTAATTGGTCGTTTAACGAGCATAGTGCTAGCCTACAACCAATTAACCTAGTACTCTTAAGGATAAACACCAAAGCACCGATCCCAGAGCTGTCCATCATCACCAAATCTTGCATATCAATCAGTAAAGCATCGGGCTTCGTGTTAAGTAAGGCACTAGCTTGTTGGCGAAAAAGTTCGGCATTGGTTGCATTTAGCTTTCCACTAGGCTGCATAAATTCAATCCGTACACCCATAAACATACTCCTTGAAAGCATTTAATATTTAAGTAGGTCATACATTCAGGGGAGAGCGAGGATTCTGAATGCGAATACTGCATCATGACCAAATTTATACTAGGTTGTTTTGTTTAAACCTAAGCGGATACAAGGTTAGAGAATAGTTAGCCAAAAGTTAGTCATAAGTTATTTATTCGGAATTTACTCAGAATTTACGAAATACAACGCACTTTGTTAAGACAATGCAAAATCTAATCAAGCCAGAAGTTCCGATCGCCATGACGATCGCTGGGTCAGATAGTGGAGGCGGAGCAGGCATTCAAGCCGATCTGCGCACCTTTGCCTTTCATCGCGTCCATGGTACCTGTGCGGTTACCTGTGTGACTGCTCAAAATACCCTAGGAGTCACGCGAGTCGATGCCCTGCCTAGTGAGGCGATCGCTGCTCAAATCGAAGCTGTAGTGAGCGATATGCGCGTGTTGGCAATCAAAACTGGCATGTTACTCAGCCAAGACATCATCAAAACCGTAGCCAGAAAAATTGTAGCCTTGGGGTTTAGCAATATCGTCGTCGATCCGGTGATGGTGTCACGGGCAGGCGTACAACTTTTGGATAATGATGCCATCAACACGATCAAATATGCCTTGTTGCCTCTAGCAGCGATCGCCACGCCTAACCGTTACGAGGCTCAAATCCTCAGTGGCATTCCTGAAATTACTACCCTAGAACAGATGCAAGCTGCAGCCCAAACCATTTGCCAGTTGGGCTGTAGGACAGTCTTGGTCAAAGGTGGGGGTATGACTGGCAATTTGCGGGGTGTGGATGTTTGGTTTGATGGCAAACGCCTAGAGGTATTACAAACTGAGACCGTTGATACGACGCACACGCACGGGACAGGCTGCACGCTATCGGCAGCGATCGCAGCAAATTTAGCGCTAGGTCTACCGCTTTTGCCTGCGGTGCAGGCTGCCAAACAATATGTGACACAGGCTTTAAAGCATTCCTTAGCGATCGGACAAGGACAAGGGCCTGTGGGACATTTTTTTGCCTTGCTTTAGCTTTCACTGGCTTGATTCACAATTCACAAGCACCTTAATTCACGCGAGTTAAGAGTACGATGCCCGTACCCAAACCGATCGCATTCGGCGTCCATGCTGCTGCCAGAGGGCTTAGGATTTCTACCTGCCCCAATGCCCCAAAAACAAATAACATGACGTAGTAGCCAAAAATAATTAATACACTGACACCAAAGCCTACAGAAGTTGTCGTGCGTTGGGGACGCATTCCTAAAGGCGAGCCGACTAAGGCAAATACAACGCAGATAAAAGGAAAGGCATACTTTTGTTGTAGGCTAACTTCCAACTTTTTAACCTCTTTAGCATTGCCTGTCTGTCGGATCAGCTCAATGTAGCGGCTCAGTTCCGTGATATTCATTTCCTCAGCACTGCGTTGCTCTTGCGCTAGATCGAGCGGAGCGCGGGGAATGCGGAGATTTTGCTCCTCAAATCTCAGAATGCTGTGATAGTCACCATCTTCGCCGATTAAATAGGTTGCCCCATTCCGAAATTGCCACACGCTCTGTTGTGGCAGCCAAACCGCTGATTCGGCAGATAAAATCTGTTGCAATTGTCCTTGTGAAAAGTCCAAGACCGTTAAGCCCTGCATTTCCTTGCCATCAAAGCGACGGGCATAAAAGCTACGCACTAAACCCTGTGTGGTCGTGCCATCTTCTTGAACAATGTCACCGTACTGTTGATAGAAAATATCTCGATTTTTAAACTGAATATTTTCTTGATTTAAAGCCGATTTTAGGGTGCTTTTCGCTTGCCAGTTTGCTGAGGGCACGATCACCTCGTTAAACACAAACGTCATCCCTGTCACCATAAAGCTCAAAATAATGGCAGGCACAACCAAGCGATAGACACTCACACCACAGCTTCTTAGAGCTGTTGTTTCCCCATCAGCAGATAAACGACTGTAGGAAATCAGCGTGGCAAGCAGGACAGACATGGGAAACGAGTAAACCATGAAACCTGGAAGCCGCAGTGCAAAAATTTGGAGCGCAGTAAAGACGCTCAAGCCAGAGTCTGTGATCAGCCTTACCAACTCAAACAAAGAGCCGATCGCTAAAATTACCGATGAAAAAGCACCGACCCCAAACAGAAAGGGTGCCAACATTTGGCTACTCAAGTAGCGATCCATGACAGATATGCGGGGTAGCCATTCCAGTGGTAACACCCCAGCAACTTTTGCGCTTCTAATTTTGTTTCTCGTTTTCAGATTGGGTAAGGTAGCCATTTCCTTTATTAAGATTACATGGTCAGAAAGCTTTATGAGAATGCCGTATATAGTCGTTAAATGCCAAAAAGTAGATTAAGCAGCCTGAAATTTAGCCCAGCTAAACCATCTAGCGCCTACAGACAAGATTGCTAAAACTGAAACTTTTCGCCGAGATAATATTTTCTGACTTCTGGGTCGGATGCCAACTGATCTCGATCACCAGCCGCCAAAATTTCTCCTTCCCGCATAATGTAGGCTCGATCGATAATGGCTAGGGTTTCTCGTACGTTATGGTCAGTAATTAAAATGCCCATGTCGCGATCGCGCAAGCCTGCAATAATCGTCTGAATTTCTGCCACGGCGATCGGATCGATACCAGCGAAGGGTTCATCTAACAAAAGAAACTTTGGTCCATGTTCGCCCACAGCCAAAGCCCGTGCAATTTCTGTACGTCGCCGTTCTCCACCCGACACTTGAATACCCTGAGAGTTTGCCACACTACGCAGACGAAACTCATCTAGCAGTTGGTTTATTCTTTGACGACGCTGTCGAACAGGGACTTCTGTTTGCTCCATCACCAGTAGTAAATTATCACGAATCGATAGATGGCGAAAAATCGTGGGTTCCTGCGCCAGATATGCCATGCCGAGACGGGCACGTTTATGAATTGGCAAGCGAGTGATATCTAAGTCATCTAGAAATACAGTGCCTGTATCTGGCTGAACTAAGCCCGTGGCGATATAAAAACTGGTGGTTTTGCCTGCTCCGTTGGGTCCAAGTAGCCCCACAATTTCCCCTTGCTTGACTGAGAGACTAACCTGATGTACGACTTGACGACGACCATATAGTTTGCTGACGTTGTCTAGAGTGATTTTCATGAAAGCGTCTTAGAGTTTCGATGGGGACATGGCTCAGATAGCTACAGTTTACTGACCTGTAGATCCCGAACTTGGATTAGTAGAATTGCCCGGAAGCTTATTTGTTTCCGACGGATTTGCATCTTGCGCTTTAGGTGGAATCACCAGTGGGCTGATTTGGTTTTTAAAGGCAGGCTTGATCTGAGTCACTGGGGTTGCTGTGGTTGCTGTCGTCGTCCCCACATCGCGATCGGGCACAACATAGACCGACTCGACCTGTTGATTGGCAGGTGGCTCTGCTACAAACTTACCTTCTGTCACCAAATAGGTAATCGTCTCGGCCTTAAGACTATTTACGCCTTGCTGAATTACGACCACATTTCCCGTGAGCACGACACGCTGCTCTTTGGAATAATATTGCGCTTGCGCCGCAGTGGCATTGATCTGCCGTGCAGGATAGTTCATTTGTACGTTTCCTGTCGCAGTCACCACGCCCGTAATCGAGTTGGCTTCTTGGACATCAGCGCGAATGGTGAGTGCGGTGTTAGTAGTTTGCGCTACAACAGGGGCACTGCCATTCATACTAAACAGACTAACTACCCCTGCGCTCGCAAGGAGCAGAGGCAGGAATGCAGCAAATTTTCTGGCAGCGTTCAATCTGCGAGAAAACCTCGAACGGCGAGTTAAGGAGGATGGGGGAGTCACAGGTATTTTCACGATCTGCTTATGCTCAGCATCATAGAGGTATGGTTAACAGTTAGAAAAGTCCTAATAGATCTAAGAATCATGATGATTTCATCGTGAATCCGATCGCTTACTGTTTTTGAGTTGGGTTACTACTCGTTACCTTTGCTATATACAAATCTACAATAACTGTTACGACATCGTTGATGCTGCGTCCGTCCGTATCTACAGTTATGGCATCATCTGCTTTTCTTAGAGGTGAAACTGTGCGCGTTGTATCTAGATCGTCCCTTGTTTGGATAGCTTCTGCTATGACGGTGATATCTTCGACGGGTTCCCCATTCGACAGACCCATAGATTGAGCCACTAACTCTGCATGGCGGCGTTTAGCACGCTCTTGCACAGAAGCCGTTAAAAAAACCTTAATCTCAGCATCAGGGAAGACATGGGTACCAATATCTCTGCCTTCCATAACAATACCACCCGATTTTCCTAGTGCTTGCTGTTGGCTGACTAAAATTTCCCTAACCATAGGTTGGGCAGCGATCGCTGACACTTTACTGGTTACATCCTTCGAGCGAATTGCCGTGGTCACATCGACACCATTCACAAAAACCTGTAGCAGTTGTTTAGCATCCGTCGCATGGGGACGTAGGTCAATATCTGCCTGACGAGCCAACTCAGCGATCGCCCGATCATCCGTTAATGCCACATTAGCCGTTTGCACGACCCAAGCGATCCCGCGGTACATAGCGCCCGTATCTAAATAGAGCAGCCCTAACTCCTGTGCCACTAACTTAGCGACGGTTGACTTGCCTGCCCCTGCGGGCCCATCGATGGCAATAATCGGTTTGCGATTTGGTGACACGGATTGTTTACTCTGGTTTTGATTCTGAAAGGAACAAAGGGTTTAGGAGAATATTATCAATTAATCGGGTTGTACCTACACGCGCCGCGATCGCCAACATTGCCCCACAATCTTCATGCACTATGTTTGATAAGGGGTTTGATAAAGGGTTAGATAAAGGTGAATTTAATGAAGATGCGTTTGAGGAAGCTTCGGGATTTGAAGCCTGAGCAGTGCAATTTGGGTCAGAAGCATCTGGCAAAGCATCGAACACAGAATCCAACGGCTGTAAACTCAGGGCATCTACCAGTTCGACATACTCCACGGCAATTAGGGGTCGAGTGGCTAAAAAATTCCGAACGACTGCTACGAGGCGATCGCGATCGCCAATGCCTTGTTGAAATAGCGCTGCTGCCTGCCTCAGTGCCTGATACAGGGCTGTAGCCATCTCTCGTTGTGGGGTATCTAGGTATTGATTGCGCGAACTCAACGCCAAGCCATCAGGTTCTCGCACAGTGGGGCAACCAATCACCTCGACAGGAATATTCAGATCCTTGACCATCTTTCTGAGAATTGCTAGCTGTTGGCCATCTTTTTGACCAAAGTAAGCGCGATCGGGCTGCACGATCTGTAAAAGTTTGGTGACAATCGTCGCCACACCTGCGAAATGTCCCTGTCGCGATCGCCCGCATAAGACCCCTGTCATCTCAGGTGGTGGCAAAACTTGGGTGATACCCGATCGGAGCGCTAGCTGGGCTTGAGCCCCAATTTCTTGGGCACTGGGTGCAAAAATCGCATCTACCCCTGCGGACTGACAAAGCTGCTGGTCTCGATCGAGCGTACGGGGATATTTATCCAGATCTTCACCAACCCCAAACTGGAGTGGGTTGACAAAAATGCTGACAACAACGTAATTATTTTCCTGTCTAGCCCGCTCGATCAGGCTGAGATGTCCGCGATGCAGTGCCCCCATCGTGGGTACAAGACCAACCCTTCTATCTTTGTTCGGGCAGGTCTTGAGAAAACTGCGTAGGGATGCGATCGTGGTGAAAAATTGGCTCAAATTTCGATCTAGTTATTTAATGGGGGTCGAGCCAGTTAGAACTGCGGGGATTAAAACTTCCAACTTAACTGGGGCAACACCAGAAATGGTTAAGCCGATTACTTCCGCAGAACCCCTAGACATATCAAGAATTCGATCTCCAGAGAAGGGCCCTCGATCGTTGATACGGACGACTACAGATTTGCCGTTGTCCATATTGGTAACTCTTACCTTGGTACCAAACGGCAAGGTGCGGTGGGCTGCGGTTAAGTCGTTGGTATTAAATAATTCGCCACTGGCACTATAGGCTCCTTCAAATCCAGGTCCATACCAAGAGGCAAGTCCTGAACCAACTTCTGTAACTTGACCGATAAAGTCTGCACCAGTCTGGTTTGTCGCAACCAAGGCAGTAGCTGGGGCATTGGTAATGCCATTCACAGGTGTTGCCCCGCCCATCAAGCGCCGCAACAGATTTGTTGCTTGCAGTAAATCCTCAGCTTTATTGCGGGTGGTTTGAGGCAAGATTAAACTTTCGTCAAACTTAAGGGCAGCGCGATCGCCAAATTTAATTACATAATTTCCTGATTCCCAAGCAGGAGAGATGGCACTGGCATCAAGCCCATCTTGACTGAGCTGGTTAATGAGCGCAGCGGCTGCAGTAGCACGTTCGACAGGATCTTTAGAAGCAAGAGGTTCTAATTGCGCCTTAGTCTGAGTGGGAAACTTCGTCGCCTTCGCATCGTTTAGCTTTACTATCTGCCCAGTGGATAGATTGTTTGCTGAGTTCGTTTTACTGGTGTTATTTTCCACAGCATCCAAACTACTGACAAAGGTAAGAACTGGAATTCCGCGTACATAGACCGTTGCGGCTTGTCGTTCGTCAATTTTGTGGGGGTAAATCTTAGCGATCGCATCTTCTTGCGAACGAGCCATAGAGCGGGAACGAGTTTCACCCACTTTCAGAACATTGGAACGAGCATCTGAAGTAGAAGGAATGGCTTCGGTTTGCTTATCTGACTTCACTAGCTTATCTGCTTGGGCTGTAGCTGTGTCACTAGAAAAGCTAAGAACCAAGGGAAAAGCGGAAATCGTTAAAGCGAAAAATAGTAAATTGATAAGGTGTTTTTGCATAAGTCAAGTGTGTGAGAACTGTTTTGAGTAAAGGCTTGAAGCAATTTGGGAAGGATTACTCGAGCAGTTAAAGCAATTCGACTGACGTGATTCACACTAACATGCATTCTCCCACTTGGGAACAAAAATGCCCTAAAAGCAAGTCATAGAGTGAATTTCAAAGCAAAAAATTAGGTCTTTTTACTCAATTAGAGCGGTTTTCGATAATAATTTTTTATTATAGGATGGATCGTACGAGCATCTCAAAGAAAATCCATCTGAAGAGGTAGAGGTTTGCAATTAAAATCCTTTGGAATATTTAAGCTTTTCAGCAAGTTTATATCACCTTAGATTCTTTTAAATCAAGGCTTTAGGGATTTTTGTTATTTTTTGCGATCGTTTTTTTTAATCAAGGAAATGCTTTGGTGGTGACAAAAAACGACTATTTTGCCTATCTTAAGACATAGGAGAATAGTCATGCTTCGAGGTGTTTATGGGTTGTTTTTTCGTGACTTTCTGTAGAATTTTAGTCAAGAAATATAAGTATTTTTAATAGGTTGAGACATAAATTCGCAAAATTAATTTTGCGAATTTATGTTGAATGATTTTTCTTACAAAAATTGATTGAATTGAACTTTATGGGAAGTGAAGTCTAGGAAGCTTATAGAGAAAGACTTGTAGTTATATCCTAAATCTTTAATGCGAAGTCTTTGTATTATGGGTTACAGGAATGGATTCAAGTTCGAGATTCTCAAATTCATACCTTCACATTAACTAGCCTAAAGGATCGGAAACACCGCGAATGATTCGTGAAAGTTCGGTTTTTTCATCTACAGAAATTCGCGTCGGCGAACCACTAAGGATGCGTTCAAAGCCCTGGAACGAGTCTTTGATCTGAGCACCCTGATCGGTAATGATATATTCACGAATTTTACTGTCATGGCGCGAACCACGCATTTTAAACACGTTAACCGCACGGGACATTTCGCCCCGAATTTCTACATATTGCAGCAAAATAATCGTATCTGTAATTGTAGAAATATGCGATTCGGTAATCGAATGCGACCCCATGAACTGATCGGTCGTATTGGTGAACAGCCCTGTAATTTCCTCTTGTTTGACATAGCCCGTTAACCCAATCACAAACTGACGGAAGGTGTTATTGCTCACCCCTCGTGCCAGTGCGGAAAGTGAGTCGATCGCAATCCGAGAAGGCTTAAATGTGGCAATTTCGGACTTGATTACCTGCAAATGATCTTCCAGACCTGCGGATTCTGGGTAAACGCAGATAATTTTTAATAAACCCGAACTTTCCCACTTATCAAAATCAGTGCCCCAAGAAGAAGCGTTGCGGGTCAGTTGTTGGCGAGATTCCTCATAGGCAAACAAAATTGCGCGTTCGCCACCCTCACAACCTGTTTCTAAAAACTTGCTGACCATCAAGGTCTTGCCCGTACCCGTTGCTCCTGTGGTCAGAATGATCGAGTCTTTAAAGTAGCCGCCGCCACACATTTCGTCCAAAGTCTTGATACCTGAGGACACTCTGGTATTCGATGATTTTTGGGTCAAGCGCATGGCACCTAGCGGGAAGATGTTGATGCCCTGACTGGTCATGGTAAAAGGAAACTCACCTTTCATATGGGTTGTACCCCGTAGCTTGAGAATCTCAGCCGTGCGGTGGCGTCGTTCGCCATCTAGTACGTTACGCAAGATAATCACGTTATCAGAGACAAATTCTTCGACCCCAAACCTTGCCACGGGGCCATATTCTTCAACCCGCTCGGTGGTTAACACTGTGGTGACCCCCAAGGACTTTAACCTTGCCACCAACCGAAAAATCTCACGTCTGACAAGACCAATCGATTCATATTGCTGAAAAATAGCAGTGATCGAGTCGATCGATACGCGTTTGGCTTTGTACTTGAGGATGGCATATTGAATCCGCTCGATCAAAGCGGTCAGATCGAATTCACCCACAATCTCTTGCCCATCTGGATCGGGCGAAGCATCCAAAATAAACAATTTACCTTGCTCGATCAGTTCGGGTAAATTCCAGTTAAAGCTATAAGCGTTTTTAACAATATCTGAGGGGGACTCCTCAAAGGTAACAAAAATACCAGGATCGTCTAGCCCAACAATACCGTTATAAAGAAACTGCATGGCAAATAGCGTCTTGCCAGTGCCAGATGTCCCGCTAACTAGGGTCGATCGTCCTTTGGGTAAGCCACCATGGGTGATGTCATCCAGCCCCTCAATCATGGTCTGTAGCTTCTGTACGCCTAGTTCTTGGCTGTTGGCATCGCGTTCCTTATTGGACATCTTCCATTAACTCCTCATATAGTAAATCTAGCCCGATTAAAACCTTTTCACGATCTGAAAGATCGCCAATAATCTTACGCACGGGGGGTGGAAGGATTTTTGCTAAGGTAGGAGTTGCCAATATTTTGTCTTCCTCTGCTAGTTGAGGATTTTTTAATACATCAATAACTTTGAGGGTATAAACACCCTGAAATTCCTTTTCCAGAATATCATTTAGTGTTTTCAACGCACGTACAGAGTTGGGGGTGTTCCCTGCTACGTAGAGTTTTAGTACATAGGTCTTACGAATAGGTCTCATTAGTTATTACAATGATCGGTGTAGTAGGTTGGTGAATTACTGCGATCGCTATGCCCCTCTAGGAATTGAACGACGATATAGCTCACAGAGGTGGGCAATAATGTCAATGAGTGTGATCCGATAGTCTAATAACACTTCTTCACTACGACCCTCTAGTTTTAGGAATTTGGCAAATTCGTCCATTAAGTTCATGTGCAGTTCTAACACTTGAGAGACCGAAATGTCACCAAAAAAAGCTAAATTGACAAACTCGTCGATTTTCTGATTTAGATCGGTGGGTTTGTCTTTAAAGTATTCCAGAATAATGCTCCGATAGGTATGATTGAGGCGATCGAGATAGATCTGCTTGTCTTCATCGGGTAGATGGCGAAAGAACTGTCTAGGATCGCGCTTGTAATAAACACCTAAGTATCCTAGCCTTTCTTTTAGCTTCTCCGCTAAACGTTGTTGCTGTGTCGATAAAGAAACGCCTGAATTTGGAAGACTAACGTAGCCTTGAGGCTTTGTAGCAGAAAAAGTTCTTAAAAAGGTTGATATTGCCTGTTCGATCACCGTAGGTAGATCGGATAAATGTTCTGGCAAGATGCACAATACAGCCTTGTAAAAATTTTGGAGGTCACTGGGTGGCAAACCTTCGGCTAGCTTAGGGGGAGCGATCGGGGCGGTTTCAGCCTGAATCATTACAGTGGGTAGAAATATGCCCAACTGGCTCAGGTGATGAATAACAGCTTCAGCTTCTCCCCAAGTAATTAGACAGTCCTGAAAACACTCTTGAGGAGTTTCTTGTTTAGTGTCTTGTTTAAAAAGTGCCTCTTGCAGAGTGTCTAGGCTAGATACACAAGTGACGTTGTAACGCTGAGTTGGTAAAAATTGCTCAATCTTCTTAGCTACAGATAGGCTTTGCGACTCTGGAACCAAACAACATACTTGTAAGACGGGAGGTAAAGACACAGGAAATCTAAGTTTATGTTTATTTCTAATTGCTTACGTTAATCTTTATTTTCTCATTCAATTAGCGAAACCATGTGAGATTGGTTGTAGTTAAAAAAGTATTAAGCAATGTATTCATAGTAATACCTTACCAATAGCTTAAGAATATTGTATTGAGCATCTAACTAAAGACTTATAACCAAGTAACCGAATAGTTTTTGATTAGGTTTTGCCACAATGGAGTCTATTGACTCAAATCAATCTCTCGATCAGTTTACACAGCCACAGGTTCCGACTTGCGGACTGGATGCAACTGTATTTGATGCACTATCCCTGCTAAAAAAGGGATGGACCTATGTTGTTGTTGTCGATCGCAAAGCCTCCCCTCAAGGGCTATTTAACGCTCAGTGTCTGCTGGGTTGGTTAGATCTCGCTCCGCATAACGACTCGCCCAATAGTCTTAATCTAGATTTTGCTACTCAAACACTTGCAGATGTTGATTTACAGCCTCTGCCTGCGATCGCTGCCACAACCTCTGTCAACGAATTTTTACAAAGGATCTCACAGTACGATCATGCTGCCTCAATCTGGGCATTACTAGATCGACGCAATCGCTATATTGGTGTAGTTGAGGTTCTGGAGCTAGTCCGACAGCTCAAAGAAAAAACAACATTACCCTCTCATGCCCTCGCCCCTCTAGTTAGTTTGATCGAACAGCTTCCCCTACCTTTATTGATCCATGACACCAAAGGTAAGGTGTTAGGGATGAACCAAATCTGGCGAGATAGCCTGCATCAAAACTTGGTAGTACCAAGTACAGACTCGCAATCATCTACAGGCACTGATGCTCCCTTATCTCTGCCTACTCAAGACCTACCACAACACTATCAATGTTGCACGATGGATGGTGAGTCTCAAACATGGCAGGTAACCAGCACAGCTTTATATGGCGAGCTACAGGGATTAGAAATGGCGATCGCCTATGACATCACCTTGCAAAAGCAGTTAGCTCAAGAACTATCTGGGCTCAGCCGACTCAAAGATGAATTTCTTGCCTGTATTAACCATGAACTCAAAACCCCACTTACTTCAGTGATTGGGATGGCAAGCACGCTAAATACGAAAACCCTTGGCGAACTAAACCAACGCCAAAGCCGCTATGTCAACATGATTTATCAAAGTGGGCGGCATTTGGTTTCGATCATTGATAATATCGTCGATCTTGCTAAGTCTGAGTCAGGTCAGCTAGCCCTTGCCCTAGAAACAGTTTCCACCAAAACTATCTGCCAGCAGAGCATTCAACAAACCCGCCGATTGTGGCAACAAGATATCGGTATTCATAAAAACTTTGTCTCAGAAGCAGGTGTACCACCTTTAGAAATTTTGTTAGATATCGACCCCACGATTCCCACCTTAATTGCGGATGGTGGTAGATTGCAGCAGATGTTGGTCAATCTGCTTTCCAATGCCTGCAAATTTAGCGAAATCCCGATTGATTCGTATAACGAGAGAACCCAAGAATATGAGGAGATTCCGCCTCAAAATGTGCCAACAAAAGTACAAATTAAGCTATCAGTACGATGGTGGGAGGGCTGGATAGCTTTTACTGTCACCGATCGCGGCATAGGCATTCCAGAAGCAAAGCAACATCTGATTTTTCAGAAATTTCAGCAGGTAGAAAGCGTGCTCACCCGTCGCTTTGACGGGCCTGGTCTGGGTCTAGTTTTGACGCGCCATCTTGCCCGTTTGCATGGAGGAGACGTGACCTTTGTATCCCAAGAGGGTGTGGGTAGTCAGTTTACGATTTTGTTGCCCCCAGCGCCGCCTAGCAACTTAGAGCTTGACTCTCAGGTAGCAGTCAGCCATAGTCGCCTTGTCCTAGTCGTCGAGACAGTGGCTAAAGATGTTGAGCAATTTATGGTAACGCTGACTGACTGGGGCTATCGAGTGGTGGTCGCTCGTTCGGGTACAGAGGCATTAGAAAAAGCTCGCCGCCTACAACCCTGTCTAATTTTACTTAACCCCGACCTCCCCATGCTATCAGGCTGGGATGTCCTTGCTCTGTTAAAAGGCGATCCTGAAACAGAGCATATCCGTGTGGTGATGGCGATTGACTCCAGTGAGCCAAAACGTGAGGGATATCAACAAGTCGATGGTATTTTGACGAAACCGATACAGCCTGCCCAACTGAGTACGTTTTTATCTCAGTATGCGATCGCGCAAAAACCTCTAACCCTTGTCTATTTTCGTCAAGACGTTGAAGAAGAAACGATCGCCCTGCTCCAAGATTTGGGACATCGCTTGCTAGAGGCAGACGATTTGGCTCAAGGCGAAATGATTTCAAGAATTTGGCAAACCGATCTGACGATCCTAAATAGTAGAGAAAAGGAAAAGATGCGATCGCGATTGGCGAGTCTTTCTAAGTTAGACATTTTATCCAAACTGCCAATCTTACTCATTGGTATGGAAACGGGTGAATTGGTTCCCTTTCAGGCACAGTTCCCAGATCTTAGGTTGTATGGATGTTCAGAAGTAGAATCCTCCAATCCAAATCTACTTCCTTTCGCGATTTCTCAACGCCTCAATCGTGTAATTCATCGTGCTGTCAGCCATTTACAAGCACCAACGATTTTGTTGTTCTCATTTAAAGATGCTAACTCAGATGCAAGTTTAGAAACAACAGTCCTAGCCCAGCCGTTACATCAATATTTGACCTTGGCGGGATTACAAGTTCAGTTTCTCAATGATTCGGAACTACTCCAACAGAGCCTTGAATCACAAGTTGCTGACGTGCTAATTGTAACGATAAACAATCGCTTGCGTTTAACTGACCAAGAGCGCAAGGATATCGCCCAATTTGTCAAAACAAGCGCAGGTCTTCCCATTATTGTGATTGATGGAAGAGGGGATACATCTCAGCCAGAAGTTTCTCCTCCTCCCGATGAAATTATGCAGTTACTTGAGGTTGCGGATGTCGTCCTCAAACAACCCGATGCGCTCAGCAATCTTTTACCCACACTAAATAGGTATTTAAATCACGGTTAGGAATGATGGTGATATCAATTCCTGACGAATCAATGGGCACAAGGCGCTGTGGCGTTTTAGAGAGAAGCGATGATGTAGAGAGAATGAAGCACTTTTACTACTTCATCGATAATCACCCAAAAGGAACCTAAAATATACAAACAGACTCTGGCTTGACTGGACAAACCTTTGCACTGATGTGATTACCAGAGAGGCTAAGTGTGGTCAAATTAGATAAACTTGATAGAGGCTTAATATCACTGATTTGATTGTTATCGAGTAAAAGCTCATGTAAGGAACTCAACTCTGCTAGAGGCTTCACATCACTGATTTGATTGTTTTTGAGGCGGAGCGCAGATAAGGAACTCAACCCAGCCAGAGGCTTCACATCACTAATTTGATTATCATCTATGCGAAGGTCAACTAATATACTCAATCCAGCCAGAGGCTCAATATCACTGATTTGATTTTCAAAGAGCATGAGTGCAGTCAACTTAGTTAAACTTGATAGAGGTTTAATATCACTAATTTTATTGTCGTGAAGTTCTAGGAGATATAAGCCATGCAACTCAGCCAGAGGTTTAATATCACTGATTTTATTGCTCCCGATTTCGAGCCAAGTCAAGTTACGCAACCAAGTAAGGGGTTTAACATTACTGATTTGATTACTATTGAAGTAGAGTGTAGTCAGGTTCGTCAAATCTGCTAGAGGTTTAATATCACTGATTAAATTTTTGGATAGATTGAGTGTAGTCAATTTAGTTAAACTTTCTAGAGGCTTAACATCACTAATTTGATTCCCATCGAGTTTCAGGTTATCTAATCTACTCAACCCAGCCAAAGAACTCACATCACTGATTTTATTGCTCCCGAGTCTAAGGCTAGTTAAGTTAATCAACCCAGCTAGAGGTCTCACATCACTGATTTGATTATCATCGAGATTGAGGCTAGTTAAGTTAATCAATCCAGTCAGAGGTCTCAGATCGCTGATTTGACTTCCCTCAATATCGAGGCTGCCAAAGCTTCTAAGTATACGATCGGCTACTTGACAGTTCTTAGTAGTAGCTCTTGTAAGTAATACCTCAACCGTCCATCTAGTTTCTGTGGGAAGAGAATCTTTTTGTAGACACCACTGCCCGAAACTTTGAGTATTATTTGGAACTGCCTCTGCTTGTAGGGCTTGAAATGATAAAAGAGCTGAGGCGATGGAGAGAACACTCAAGGCTAAAGAAGATTTCATATATTCCATTTTTAGGATTTTATTGTTTTCATGGAAGTGCGATCGCATGCTTCCCGATTTATAAGGAACCAATTCAAATATGAGGTGCGATCGCTTCAAACAGAATGGCTAGTGCATCCAATCTAAATTTCTGGTGTTGAGAAATTACATACAGATTTTGGTTTAACTGGACAAACCTTCTCAATGATCGGATTGTTGTAGAGAGAAATGTAAATCAAGTTAGTCAAATGCGATAGAGATTTAACGTCAATAATTTGATTGAAATTTAGATAGATGGTGGTTAATTTCGTCAAGTCCGATAAGGGTTTAACATCAGTGATTTGATTAAAAGAGAGATGGATTGTAGTCAATTTAGTTAAATTTGATAGAGGCTTAATATTACTGATTTTATTACCTTCAAGATGCAGTCTCTTCAAGTTAGTCATGGCTGCAAGAGGCGTAATATCGCTGATTTGATTTTCCTCGAGATATAGTTCAGTCAATTTCGTCAAATCTGCAAGAGGTGTAATATCGCTGATTTGATTGTTAGCAAGGCTGAGGATAGTCAAGTTGGTCAAACCTGCTAGGGGTGTAATATCTCTAACTTGATTGAGAGAGAGACCAAGGAAAGTCAAATTCTTCAAACTTGCTAGAGGCTTTAAATCGCTGATTTTATTATCATCAAGGAGGAGTTCAGAAAAACTTTTGAATTTGAGATCGGCTAACTTACAGTCTTGCGTACCAACTTTCTTTAGCAGTGCTTCAACCGTTTTTTTAGTCTCGACTGGAAGCAAATCTTTCTGCAAACACCATTGTTCAAAGCTTTCGTTTTGAGTCGGAACTGCTTCTGTTTGTAAAACAGGAAATGATAGGAGAACTGCAGAAACTGAGAGAACACTAACTGTTAAAGAGCTTTTCATTTAGATTCCTATTTTTTAGAATTTTATTGCTTTTTTAGAAGTGTGTCTGCGATCGCAGATGGATCGTAATGTGACAGCGATCGCACTTGAAGTCCTAATTTTTCAACAGTTAACGTTATGTTGCATAAAGCCTGTGCGTTCTTGCCATCTGCCCTAAAATGGACAGGGCTTAGCTTCATACTTCTTTTTTCAGGCTAGGTTCTTACTTCTTGCTTTATTGAGTTACATTAACGTCTTTTCTTAATGCTTGATTTTAATGAGCTGTGTCAGTTCTCGCGCGATCATTGTGTTGCCATTTGTGCGTTTCTCGTACCAGCAAATATTATCGCCACGCTGCAAACCATAATTTTTGCGCCAATTCAAGGATGAAATGCAACGCCTAGAGATCTTTGCGTAAAGGGACTC